>JAKPUV010000783.1 GCA_029554925.1 Candidatus Hydrogenedentota bacterium
CTCCAGGGCGAAGGCCGCGCGCGCGTCCACCCCCAGTGTATCCAGCGCGGCCAGATAAAGTTCCGGCGACGGCTTCACCCGCGCCACCTCGTCGCCGCAGACCAGCGCGTCGAACTGCGGCAGCAGCCCCAGCCGCTCCAGGTGCCCGGCCACCCAGGACCGCTCCGAACTCGACGCCACCCCCAGCCGCAGCCCCATCCGCCGCGCCTCCGCGACGGCCTCCACCACCCCCGGCATGGGCGGCTGCACCCGCACCCGCTCGCGGTAGCGCGCCCGCCGCTCGCCGTTCACCTTCTCCCGGTCCAGGGGCCGCCCCAGGCACTGCTCCAGGTAGTCCATCGGGTGGAAGGTCTCATAGGAGTACCCGCCGACATTGGCGGTCCAGAGGTCCAGCGGCAGTTCCTGCCCGAAGGCCGCGAAGGTCTCCCGCCACGTTCCGTAGAGCGTGGTCTCCGTGTCGAGGATGAGGCCGTCAAAGTCGAAGAGAACGGCTTGGATTCTGCGTTCAGTCATGGTCGCTCCGGAGGGGTGGGCTAATGCTCCAAAACAATCTTGATCGCCCCGGATTCCCGCTTGTTGAGGAAGGCGCGGACGGCCTTCCGGTAGTCGGGCATGGGGAAGCGGTGCGTGATGAGGAGGCCGGGCAGCTCCGGCAGCCCCGCCAGCACCTCCGCCGCCACGTCGAAGGAGCTGCGGCCGTCGCGCTCCGTGCCGTGGCAGTTGACCCCCGTGACGCGCAGCTCGCGCGCCCACACGGGGGAGTAGTCCAGCGCGGCCGGGGAGAAGTTGATGCCCAGCAGCACGACCGTGCCGCCGCCGCGCGCGAGGCGCAGGGAATGGCCCAGGCTCTCGCCGCCGCCCACGGTGTCGAAAACCACGTCGAAGCCCCCCAGCACGATCTCGTTGCCGAAGAGGCCGCGCACGGCGCGCGCGCCCGTGGCCGCCGCCGTCCGCGCGTAGAGCCCGCCGCCGCCGGACAGCAGCCGCGCGCCGAGGGCTTCCGCCGCCCGCGCC
>JAKPUV010000813.1 GCA_029554925.1 Candidatus Hydrogenedentota bacterium
CCCGGCCGGAGAGCATCCCGCCCACCACGCCGGGCACGGCGTCCATCTCGAACACCGTGTTGCCGTAGCGCCGCCACTGGAGCGCGAGGTAGACCGCCGCGACGATGGCCCCCAGCCCGACCAGCGGAAACAGCAGCCCGATCAGGGCGAGCGTGTTGCCGCCGCGCACCTCGTCCGGCACGAAAAACAGCACGGGCGACGAGACCAGGTTCCACAGCGCGGCGAAGGCAAACGCGCCGATCATTTTTCCTTTGCTGTGGGCCGAGAGGACCCCCGTGTCCCACTCCCTCTTCCAGCGCCAGGGGGCGTCGGGATGCTGTTCGCGCAGCGCCGCCGTCTCGCGGGTTGCCCGCGCGCCGAAGACCGCCGCGCCCAGGATGCCGAAGCCCGCCCCGGCAAACACCAGGCCGAAGAGCAGCATGGCCCCCAGCATCTCGATGCGCGGGTTCCGGTAGAGCACGGCCTGCGACGGGTCGTCGGGGTTCACAAAGCAGGGAAACGGGAGGCCGCTGTCCCGGTGCTCCTCCAGCTCCGCCGCCGCGCGATGGTGGAACGACCCGACATTGTCGCTCCCCGAATGCACGGAGACCCGGTCGCCGCGGTACTCCCGCCCCTCCCACTCATAGGTGTACTCCGCCTCCACGCGGTAGGTGGTGCTGTCGCCCGAGTCGTCCGCCACCAGCTCCACGCGGTCCATCCGCGCGGGCGCCTCCCGCCACGACTGCATGGACACGCACGAGGCGACGGTCCACGCGAACATCCCCAGCGCCCCCACGCCCACCGCCGCAAACGGCAGCGCAAACAGCACCAGGCACCCCGCGCCGCCCGAAACCTTCGTGTTCACACCCATGCGTCACTCTCCCCCGGGCAGGCCGCCCCCGTAGTCCCGGATGGCCTTCTGCAAGGCGTCAATGACGGCCTGGGCGGCGTTGATGCGCAGAAGGCCGGCCACGCGAGGCCCCTTGCCCCCGTCGCATCGCAGGACCACGACACTGTAGTAGGGCTGGTTGTTCACCTTGACGCTCTCGCGAACGTCGAATCCGGCGATGTCGGCAAAGTCGAGACGGCTCTCGGCGCCGGCGCCGAAAATCCCGCTCCGCAGACTGATTCCCCGGCGGCCCGCCTCAACGCGGCTCTGTGCGAGGCAGAACGTGAGCGTGAGCCACAGCGGAAACAGG
>JAKPUV010000819.1 GCA_029554925.1 Candidatus Hydrogenedentota bacterium
GGCGCGGCAAGCGGCGCCCATGCGGTGATCCGGTGGTGGCAAATCGTAGACGCGGCATCTTGCCGCGTTCCTGGGGTTTTCGTTGGCCCAAGGAACGCGGCAAGATGCCGCGTCTACGTTACGGACGGTCTCGCTCTGGAAGAAGACAGGGCCGGTGGGACGGTGGTGCGCCGTTGGCGGGATTTCCCCGGGCATGGCTCCTTGGGGTACACTTCGGGGAGACGGCGGGGATGTCCCGCCCGGGAAAGGTTTGCATGACATGGGTTTGTTTCGACGGGCAGCATCCGGAGCGGGTTGGCTGAGGGGAAGGCTGGCGTTGGGATGTCTTGCGGCTGTTTTGTGGACGGCCGGGGCCGGTGCGGGGGAGCCTGCCCCGACTCCCCCCGCCCCGCCGGGACAGACCATGGAAATGGCGTGGACCGAGTGGAGTCCCGTGTCGCCCGAAGTGCGGGTGGAGGGCCGCCTGTACCGGGACCCGGCAACGGGACGGCGGGAGGAGCGGTATTTCGACGCGGAGGGGGCGCCGTTGGACCTGAAGACCCTGGCAATGCTGGGAATCGCGGCGAAGCAGTGGGGGCCGGTGCGCCGGAGCCAGCCGGCGGAATTCGGCCCGGCGGGGGAGAAGCGGGCCGAAGCGCGGCCGGCGCCCATGCTGGCCCCGGGCGAGGCGCCGGTGACGGCGTTCGCGCCGAAGGACGTCGGGGCGCTGCTGGCGGAGGACGCCCTGGACACGGGGGAGGCCAAGGGGCTGGTCCGCATCGGGGTGGTGGATGACCTGGTCCCGCCGGTGACGGTGGGGCCCGGCGGGGCGACGGCGGGGGAGTGGCGCGTGCTGGCGGACGGCACGCGGGTGTGGGCGCTCACGCTGCGGTCGCTGGGCGCGGTGGGTCAGCGGGCGCGGTTCACGGGCCTCCGGGCGGATCCGGGGGTCGAGGTAATCGTGTACGCCCCCGGCGCGCCGGAAGACGCCTGGGCAGTTCCCGGGGAGGGGTGGAGCCCGACCTGTTTCGGCGAGGAGCTGACGGTGGAATGCCGGGTGGCCCCCGGCGTGGCGGACTTTGAACCGTTCGCGCTGGACGGGCTGGCGTATCTCTATCTCGACCCGGCGGCCGCGGCCGCGGAGAAACAGGCGGGGAGCTGCAACATCCCCGCAGCCTGCGAGGCCGGGTGGGCCACGGCGGCCATGTCGGTCGGCGGCTTGGGCATCATCAGCGGCGACGCGGCGCTCTTCTGCACGGGCACCCTGATCGCGGACACGGTGGCGGAGACGGCGATGCCCTATCTGCTCACGGCAAACCACTGCGTGGGCGATGTGGCCCGGGCGGGGAATCTGGAGGTGTACTGGCTGTACCAGGCCGACACCTGCGACGGGACGGCGGGCGCCCTGGAAAACGTGCCGCGCACCACGGGGGGGGCAGACATCCTCACCACGTCGAACTACCTCACGGGGACCGACGTCTCGCTCCTGCAACTGCGCGGTTCGGTGCCCGAGGGCATCCCGTACGCCGGGTGGACCACGGAGACGGTGGCGCCCGGGCGCGCCGTGGTCGCCATCCACCACCCCTCCGGCGCCCCGAAATGCATTTCTTTCGGCGATGTCCCCGCCGCGGTGGACGGGGAGCGGCTGGTTCCCGAGAGCCGGTTCACCGCCGCCGTCTGGAACCGCGGCACCACGGAGCGGGGCTCCTCGGGGTGCCCGCTGTTCACCGGGGACAGCGGTCTGATCACCGGGCAGCTCTATGGCGGCTATGCCTCCTGCGCGGAACCGGGGGAGGCCGACTACTTCGGCCGTTTTGACAAGTCCTACGCGCTGGTGCAGCCCTATCTCGATCCGGGCAGCGTGAATCCTCCCCCGCCCCCCGAGGGCGAGGGGGAGGGTGAAGGCCAGCCGGAAGGCGAGGGCGAAGGGGAAGGAGAGGACGAGGACGACGACTGCTGTCACCTGTTCAAGACCACCCGTCCCGCGAACGCCCTGGCGTCCCTGCTGGTGGTGGCCCTGCTGACGCTGGGCGCGTTGGTCCCCGGCGGCCGGCCATGAGCCTCCTTTGCGCCGCGATGGTGCTGGTGACGGCGGCGCTGGCCGCCCCCCCCGGCGCCGGGAACACGCCGCCGGCCGAGTGCCCCACGGTGCCGGGTGCGAAGGCGTTTGCGGCGGCGGAAGCGCCGCCGCTGCCGTCGGGCATTCCGTGGGAGGACGCCCCGGTGGCGGCGGCCCCGCCGCTGGACACCGCGGCGCTGCGCGCGGAGGACAAGACGCTCGCGCTGGACGGGGAGAAGGGGACCCTCCGCATCGGCGTGCTGCAACCCCTCGGCCCGCCGGTCCTCCAGGAAGTGGGACGCGTCTTCGCCGCCCCCGATGGCGAGTCCGTCTGGGCGGTGTGCCTTTACGCCCCCGGCGCGCTCGCCCTGCGGATCGCCTTTGACCGGCTGGACCTCCCGGCGGGCGCCTCGGTCTGGCTGGCGGACGCGGCGCGTCCGGAACGCGTGGTGGGCCCGGTGACGCCGGACCCCGCGGGGGGCTGGCCCCTGTGGTCGCCCGCCTGTCCGGGCGAGGCGGTGCTGGTGGTGGTGCGGGGGCTGACCGGGAACACGGTGGGGGCGCTTTCGCTCGGCATCTCCACGGTCGGGCACATCTACCGCGACCCGGTGAAAAAGGCGGCGGCCAAGGCCGAACCGGGCCCCTGCCACCTGGATGCAACCTGTGAACCCGGCTGGGCGGAGTTCGCGTCCGCTGTCGGCGGACTCAGCACCGTCACCACCCAGGGAATCCTGTTCTGCACCTGCACGCTGCTGAACGAGAACGACCCCTGCGCCGACATCCCCTATGTCCTGACGGCAAACCACTGCGTCTCGGCGCAGACCGGCTACCGGGGGGCGTCCACGCTGGAGTTCTACTGGCTTTATCAGACGGCGTCCTGCAACGGCGCGCCGCCGGACATTTACGCGGGGCCGCGCACCATCGGGGGGGCGGACTACGTCGCCGGGATGGGCGGCACCGGCTATGTGGGCGGCGGTTCGGATGTCACGCTCCTGCGCCTGCGCACCGCGCCACCCGCCGGACTGGCCCGCGCCGGATGGACCACCGCGTCGCCCGCCCCGGCGGCGCAGGTGACCTGCCTCCACCATCCCTCCGGGTCGTGGAAACGCATCAGCCACGGGGCGCTTTCGGACATTGACAACGCCTTCCCCGAGTGGTACCACGAGGTCCAGTGGGGCGCGGGCACCACCGAGAACGGGTCTTCGGGCTCCCCGCTGGCGCTGTCGGCGACGGGCCAGATCATCGGGCAGCTCTGGGGGGGCACCGCCTCGTGCGACCTGCCGCTGGCCCCGGACTACTACGGCCGTTTCGACCGGAGCTATGAGACGCTGCTGCGCCCCTGGCTGGAGGCGCCCGAGGCGCGTTTCACCGTGACGGGCGCCAATGTGGCGGAGGACGCGGGGACCGTCTCCCTCACCGTCCGCCTGAGCCGGGCGGCCGCGCAGGCCGTGGCGGTGACGCTCACCCCCCATCCCGGCACCGCCCTGCCGGGCAGGGACTATGCCGACGGGGCGGTGACCGCCTCTTTCGCCGCGGGCGACATCTTCTCAACCGTCCTGATCCCGGTTTACGACAATGTGGAGCTGGACTCCGTGCGGAGTTTCGAGGTGCGGCTGACGTCCTCGGAGCCCTGCGCGGGCGTGGACGCCTCGCGGAACACCCTCACAGTGTTCCTGCTGGACGACGAGGTGGACAGCGACGGCGACGGGCTGTCGGACGCGGCGGAGTCCTCGGGCCACTATGGACTGGTCACCGACCCGAACCGGTGGGACACGGACGGCGACGGGCTCAGCGACGGAGAGGAGGTCCTGGGCGCCCGGGGATTCCTGACAGACCCGCTGAACCCCGACACGGACGGCGACGGATACAGCGATTTCCGGGAGATTGCCCTGGGCAAGAATCCGCTGGATCCGAATGACACGGCCCGGCTCGGCTCGCTCACCCTGCCCTGGATAAAACACAACTGAGGGCCGGTCCGACGGCCCCGGACGGAGGTCCTTAATGACAGCAGCGCTTTGTCTTCTTCTCGCGGCCGGTTTCTTGGGCGTCACGCTGGACCAGCAGCCCGGCCAGGCGGACCCCGGATGCCTCGAAATTCACGGCGTGGCCGCCGGGGAGTTCAACGAGACGCATTGGCGGAGTGGCTCCCTGCATTTCCTGCGCGACGTGCGCCACCCGCTGCTGGCGCCCCGGCTGGGGGGCGTCTACCGGAACATCTACGCGCCGTCGGCCCTGCCGGTGGACGGCGGATGGCTCCTGTTCTACGGCGCGTGGGACGGCGTGCCGACGGGCAACGACCGCATCTACGCGGTGGACACGCCGGACTTCGTGGACTTCGGCGCGCGGCGGACGGTCATCGAGCACGGCCCCTTCATCCACGTCTGCAACGTGAACGCCCAGCACGCCCCCGGCGGGGGGTACGAGCTGATGTGCACCGCCTACCCCGACGCGAAAGACCTGAACAAGCCCGCCTTCTTTGCGCTGCCGAAGCTGGACCAGGCAGCCCCGCGGGTCGCGGCGCACGGGGACATCGTCCGCGTCACGGGGTACGACCTCTATGACGACGCCGACATCAACGGCGTCAATGTGCTGCTGCGGGAAGGGGAGACCCGCCACCTGTATTTCAGCAGCTACAAGGACTTCGGCAAGGTGTACCACGCGGTGGGGACCGACGGAAAAGAGTACGCGCTAAAGGGGGTCGCCCTTGCCCAGCGGCTCGCGGTGAACGATGTGAAGCGGCTGGAGACTCCCGCCGGGGCGCGGTACCTCATGGGCCTGCACATGAACCGCGAGGCGCTGTGGTACAGCCTGGGCGAAACCCCGGAAGCCTTCGCCGACCCGGTGGAGTTCCTGAAAAACGCGGGGCCGGAGGACCGGTACATTGTGGCGCTGGGCTGGGTGGTCCGCGAAAACCGGGTGCTGGGCGTGCTCTACGGCGCGGGCGCCGTCCCGGAGCTCAACCGCAACCGGATCTTCGCCCGGTGGCTCCAGAAGAAGGTTGTCTTCACCTCCGAGGACGGCACGGTATGCCCGCCCGAAGGGGCGGTCGGCCCCGACCGCCAGATTCTGCGCATCCCCGAAGGCGTCTCCGCGAAAGGCAGCGTCCAAGTCTTCGCCGAAGACGGTGTCACCCCGCTGGGGCCCGCTTTGGAGGGAACCTTCAGCCGCCCCGCGGTCTACCAGCTCACCGCCAACTGAGGAAAAGCGTCACTCCGGCTTGGCAAGGACAAACCGTAGTTCCCCCGCTGCCATCAACTGGTCGTGCGTGAGCGTAGCCGCCTCAACGGGGGTGCCGCCCGCGGTCACCTGGCGCACGCGCATGTCGCCGGGGGCGTTGTTTTCCGCCGTCACCTTCAGGGTTTTTCCGTCGCCGACGTCCACCACGGCCTCGTCGAAAAGGGGAATACCCAGCTCGTAGGTGACCGTGCCCGCGATGGGGTAGACACCGAGGGCGCTCAGGACGTACCACGAGGAAAGGGTGCCGCCGTCGTCGTTGCCGTCCACGCCCACATAGGTGTCGGCGTATTTGGTGTCGAGGATCCGGCGCACCCACTTCTGCGTCAGGTCGCGGCGGCCTGCGTGGTTGAAGAGGTAGGCCGCGTTGAGATGGTGCTCGTTCCCGTGCCAATAGTGGCTGCCGGGATGCCAGGCGCCGGTCTTCTTCCGCGTCTTCTCCATGAACGCCTCCAGCTCGGGCACGAAGCGCTGTGGGCCGCCGAAGAGGGCGATGAGCCCCTGGGGGTCGTGGGGCACACACCAGCGCCACTGCATGGGGCTGCCCTCCACGAAGTCCTTGGTGTATTCCTCCTTGAAATCCGTGTAGCTCAGGGCCAGGGGGTCAAAGGGCTCCGTGAACCGCCCCTGGCTGTCCCGCGACTGGAAGAAGCCGGTGGCGGGGTTCCACAGGTTGCGGTAGAACTGCGCGCGCCGCGCGAACTCCCGCGCATCGTCCTCTTTCCCCAGCGCGCCGGCCAGCAGGGACAGCGCATGGTCCTGCCAGGCGTATTCCAGGGTGGCGGACACGGCCTTCTTCATCTTGTCCGTCGGGCAGTACCCGTACTGAAGATAATCCTGCAGTCCGCCGCGTCCGGCGAAACGGCATCCCTCGGGCGGGCCGCTGGTCGCCGTCTGCCGCATAATCGCGTAGGCCGCCTCAATGTCGAATCCGCGGATGCCCTTCAGCCAGGCCTCCGACACGGCGGCGTCCGCCGGGGTGCCGAACATGCAGTTGGTGTACCCCGCGCCGGAGGGCCAGCGGGGGAAGGCCCCGCCCGCCTTCGCCATCTCCAGCAGGGAGCGCATGAAGTCCTCGGTCTCCCGGCGGGCGACCAGGTTGTAGAGGGGGTGCGCCGTGCGGAAGGTGTCCCACAGGGAAAAGTCGGTGTAATACGTGAAGTCCTCGGCCTTGTGGATCTGGCCGTCGAAACCAATGTACTCGCGCGTGACGTCCGTGAAGAGGGTGGGCATCATGGCCGTGCGGTACAGGGCCGTGTGAAAGATGCGCTGCTGGGTCTCCGTGCCGCCCTTCACCCGGATGCGGCCCAAATAGACCTCCCAGGCATCCCGCGCG
>JAKPUV010000820.1 GCA_029554925.1 Candidatus Hydrogenedentota bacterium
CATCCAGGCCGCGGCTGCGGAAGTAGAAGACCACGGCGTCCGGGTGGCCGCCCACGGTGGCCCCGTGGGTGCACTTCACGTCGTCCGCGTAGATTTCGAGCTGCGGCTTGGTGTCCACGCGCGCCTCCGGCGACAGCAGCAGGTTGTTGTTGAGCTGCATGGAGTCCGTCTGCTGGGCGTGGGGCGGCACGTGCACCTTCCCCACAAACACCGCCCGGCTCGCGCCGTCCAGGATGCCCCGGTAGGCGATGCGGCTCGCGCAGTGGGGCGCGTCGTGCAGGATGTGCAGGTCGTGGTTCGTGAAGTCCGTTCCCCGGTTCAGGTAGAGGCCGTTCAGGCGGACCTCCGCGCCCTCGCCCGCGAGGCGCACCCGGGTCTGCCCCCGCACCCAGGCGCCCGAAAGCGAAACCGTGTGCGAGTGGAGGCGGCTGTCGCGGCCGAGCACCGCCGCCGCCAGGCCGACACGCCGCCCCTCGGGCCCCTCCCCGATCACCTCCTGGCGGACCAGTTCCGCTCCCTGCCCGAGGAAAATCTCCTCGACCAC
Organism: Candidatus Hydrogenedentota bacterium; assembly: GCA_029554925.1. Lineage (GTDB taxonomy): Bacteria > Hydrogenedentota > Hydrogenedentia > Hydrogenedentales > CAITNO01 > JAAYBR01. The sequence continues at coordinate 545 of JAKPUV010000820.1, forward strand.
ATTGTTGAACCGGGCGGGCGCATCGTCCAGCGCGACATGCTCGATGGCGACGTTCGCGCGGGCGTTGTCCCCCAGCACGACCAGAATGCGGGGATGCGCGGCCTGGTTGGGGGCGGTGCGCGCCGAGACGAAGAGGAAATGCACGGGCGCGGCGAGTTCCACGCCCTTGGGGACATACAGGAAGGCGCCGTCCCCGGCGAAGGCCGTGTTCAGGGCGCTGAAGGCGTCCGGCGTGCCCGCCGCGCCGCCGATGCGGCCCGCAATCTCGCCGGTCCACGCGCCCGCGGCGGCCTCGCGGAGGCTGCCCGCAAAGCAGCCCTCCGGCACCGCCCCGGCGCGGCCCAGACCGGGCGCGTGCACGCCGTCCACAAAAACTGCCCATGCCGCGTCGTCATCGGGCGCCCAGGGGGCGATGTCCTCCTCCATGAGGATGCGCAGGCCGTCGCCGTCCACCGGGGTTGTGAAAAGCGTCTCCACCACCGGGGCGACGTTCACCTGCCGCCAGGGCTCCAGCTTGGCGTGGGGAAAGGGGGTCTCCAGAAAGGCGGCCGCGCCGCCGTCGCGCAGGGCGCGCAGCCACGCCGGCGCGGACGTGTTGTCCATCCGGTCCATGTCGCGCAGGTAGGGGGCCTTGCCCGCCGTCGCCTGTTTTTCCGTCACTTCCGCCACGGGAGTCTTCCTTGTCACGCCTGCGCGTGTTCGGCCTTCACCCAGTCATACCCCTTCTCCTCCAGCTCCAGCGCCAGCTCGCGCCCGCCGGA
>JAKPUV010000826.1 GCA_029554925.1 Candidatus Hydrogenedentota bacterium
GCCCGCGGCGGCCCCCGCCCGGGGCCTGCGGCGCAAGGCGGCGGACCAGGGCGACCTGCCCGAGGGCTACGTCTACCCCAAGAAATACACGGCGCCGCCGCTGGAGCTTTTCCGCGCGCCGGAGCATGTGGTGATCCCGAATCTGGAACAGAAACTGCGCCGGTCGGCGGTGGTGCTGGAGGAGACACTAGCGGAGTTCGGCATCGAGGCGAAGGTGACGGACATCACGCGGGGCCCCACGGTGACCCGCTTCGAGCTGGAACCCGCGCCGGGCATCAAGGTCAGCAAGTTCCTCGCGCTGACGGACAACATCGCGCTGACGCTGGAGGCGAAGGGGGTGCGCGTGGAGGCGCCGATCCCCGGCAAGGCGCGCGTGGGCATCGAGGTGTCCAACCTCGAGCGCGACCCCGTGGTGCTGCGCGAGCTGCTGGAGAGCGCCGGGTTCCGCCGGGGCAAGGGCGCGCTGAACCTCGCGCTGGGCAAGGGGATCAGCGGCGACGTGTGCATCGCGGACCTGGCGCGCATGCCGCACCTGCTGGTGGCCGGCGCGACGGGCGCCGGCAAGACGGTGTGCGTGAAGGCGCTGCTGGCGAGCCTGCTGCTCCAGCACACGCCCGAGCAGCTCCAGCTCATCCTGATAGACCCCAAGATGGTCGAGCTAAGCATCTTCGACGACATCCCGCATCTCATCACGCCGGTGGTCACGGACGTGAAGAAGGCGTCGGCCGCCCTGTGCTGGCTGGTGAACGAGATGGAGGAGCGCTACCAGCTCTTCCGCGACCTCCAGTTCCGCAACATCGAGGTGTACAACGAGAGCGTCGAGAACGGCGAGGTGGAGATCGTGAACGCGGGGGACGGCCCCAGCTCCGTGAGCGTCGTGCGCAGGCTGCCCTACATCGTGTGCGTGATCGACGAGCTGGCGGACCTCATGATGCTGGCGCGGGCCGAGGTGGAGGACTCCATCGCCCGCCTCGCGCAGAAGGCCCGCGCCGTCGGCATCCACCTCATCATCGCCACGCAGCGCCCCTC
>JAKPUV010001341.1 GCA_029554925.1 Candidatus Hydrogenedentota bacterium
CTCTCCGGTGTGCTCGCATCTTCCTTTTCCGGCGGGGGACGCGGGGCCGGGGATGATGTACCATGAGGCGTGCTGCGGCGCGGACCGGAACACGCGCCTTCCCTACGGGCAACTCAGGGAGGTTGTGCCTGATGCGAACGGGTGGCTTCTTTTCTGCGACGGTGCCGGCGGTGCTCCTTCTTGCGGCGGCCGCCGCCGCAGAACCCTACACGCCGGAACTGCTGACCGACCCCGCCCGGTGGGGCGGGCGTCCCGAAGAGGCGCTGGTGTCCGTGGTGGAGGCCGGACTGCGCGTGGAGGTTTCCCCCGGACGTACCTGGTCCGCGGCCGTCGCATCGGATATGTTCCTTCCCGAGGGCACGGGCCGGGCGCGCGTCCGCGTGTCCGGATGCGGGGCGGAGGCCTGGTTTGTGCGCCTCTATGGCCAGTTGCGGGTCTTCGGCGAACCGACAACCCTGGAGCTGTTCCGGGGCCGCACTGGTCCGGAAGAAAAGGTGCTGGATATTGACGAGCGCTGTCTGTACCCGAACTCCCGCTGCCCTGTGCAGATACAACTGGGCGTGGAGGGCCCCCCGGGGTCCTGGGTTGCCTTTTCATCCCTGGAGTTTCTGCCGGCGGTGCCCCGTTCCAATGTTCCCCCGCCGCAAGATTCATATGACAAGCGATTTCACCGGTACCAGTTTGGCAGCAGGCACGTGGACCGGATGCCGAACCTGCCGGAACCCTTCAAGATGCGGGACTGGCGGGAGACGGCCCGGGCCTTTGACCGGCTCGCCTTTGATTTCTCGGCGACGGGGGAGCATCTTCCGCTGATCTGGCTGGACGAGTCGCGCGTCAACACGGACGCAACCACCTTCGGGCTGTACTCGTATGTCGGCGACACCCGGCAGGGGCCGGGAAAAGGCGGGCAGGAGGCGGTCACCTGCATCGCCGCGGTGGTCGGGGCCTCCCTGGTGGGCATAGACAAGCGGGGCCCGACGCACGACTTTGTGCGCATGTGCGAGGCCTGGCAGAACACGAAGAACGGGCTGGGGCTCGTGCTCAACACCTTCGAGCAGGAGACGGGGGGCTCCTTCTGGTACGAGCTCTGGCCGCAGATGCTGTTCGCCATGCTCGCCGACAAATACCCCGGCCACGGCGCGCTGGATGACATCATGCGCCGGGGCGCGGACCGGTGGCTGGAGGCGGTCGATAAACTGTCCGGCCCGGACGGCGTCCCGGACTTCAACCACACGGCCTTCAATTTCCGCACGGGGACGCCTGTGGACAACGGCAAGTGGCGCGAACCCGACGCCGCGGCGGGCGCGGCCTGGCTCCTCCTCACGGCGGGGTCGCGTTTCCAGGACGAGCGGTACTACCGGGGCGCCGAGGCCTGCCTGCGTTTCCTGGAGGGGTATCGCAAGAACCCGTACTACGAGGTCCTCGCGCCGTATGGGGTTCTGGCGGCGGCCCGCATGCGGGCCGAAAAAAGGGGAAATTCCGACTTCGTGTTTCGGGTGGCCGACTGCTTCGACATCAGCGACTGCCGCGGCGGGTGGGGGACGACGGTGGGCAACTGGGGCGGGTACGACTGCGACGGCCTGGTCGGGAGCCTTGACAACAACGGCGGCTACGCCTTCACCATGAACAGTTTCGCCCAGGCGGCGGCGCTCGTCCCTCTGGTCCGGTATGTGGACGACTATGCGCGTGCCATCGGCAAGTGGATGCTGAATCTGGCGAACGCCGCGCGCCTGTTCTATCCCGACGCGCTGCCGGCGGACCACCAGACCAGCGCCTTCTGGAAGGGCGACCCCGGCGCGGTCATCGCCTACGAGGGCCTGCGCCGGGAATGGCAGGGCAAGAGCCCCTGCGCGACGGGCGACCCCCTCGCCCTGAAATGGGGCCCCAAGACCGACCTCGGCCTGTACGGCTCGAGTTACGTCGGGTTTCTGGGCGCGATCGTCAGCCGCACGGACGACGAACATATTCTGCAGCTGGACTGCCTCGCAACCGACTTCCACCGGGGCCCGGCCCACCCCACGTTCCTCTATTACAACCCCCATGACACCGACACGGAGATCACCGTGGACGTCGGCCCGGCGCCGCGCGACCTGTATTACACCAATTTGGACCGGTTCGGACCGGAGGGTGTCTCTGGAAAGGTGCGCATCACCATTCCGGCGGACTACGCGTTGGTCGTCGTGCAGGTGCCCTCAGGACGTACGCGCTGCTGTGAGAAAGGCAAACTGCTGGTGGATGGGGCGGTGGTGGACTATGGCTACTCCCCCGACGAGGTGTATCCCTCGATCCTCTGAGGCGCACGGGGCGCGTTTCGCCGGGGCGGCGCCTGGGGCCGGACAAGACACCTTGAGAACCGGAGCCGTGGCGGGAACGAGATGGCTTCGCTTCGCTGCCAATGAAAGCAAGCCGGCGAGGCCTCCCGCAACGTAGACGCGCCATCTTGGCGCGTTCTTTGGGCCAACGAAAACCCCAAGAACGCGCCAAGATGGCGCGTCTACGTTTCCGGTACGC
>JAKPUV010000844.1 GCA_029554925.1 Candidatus Hydrogenedentota bacterium
GTGGGTCCGGTGCTCCTGGGCGGGGCGTTTGCCGTGGACGCCGGGGGCGCGCATTTTCCCTCCCTGCTGGCGGCGCTGGTCTGCGCGCTGCTCCTGCAGGTGGCCGCCAATTTCGCGAATGACTACTACGACTTCCTCAAGGGGGCCGACACGGCGGCGCGGGTGGGTCCGGTGCGCGCGACGGCCTCCGGGCTGGTCACGCCCGCGCAGATGCGGCGCGCCCTGGCGCTCACGCTCGCGGCGGCGTTCCTGCTGGGCCTGTATCTCGTCTGGCGGGGCGGCTGGCCCATCCTCGTCATCGGCCTGCTGTCCATGCTCTTCGCGGTGCTCTACACCGGCGGCCCGTATCCCCTGGGCTATCTCGGGCTCGGCGAGGTCTTTGTGTTCATCTTCTTCGGTCCCGTGGCCGTGGCGGGCACGGCCTATGTGCAGACCCTTTCCTTTGACCCGCTGGCCGCCGTGGCGGGCATCGGCCCCGGCCTCTTCTCCGTCGCCATCCTCACGGTGAACAACCTGCGGGACCGGGACGAGGACAGCCGCACGGGCAAGCGGACCCTGGCGGTGCGGTTCGGCGCGCGCTTCGCGCGGGCGGAGTACGCGCTGTCCCTGCTGACTGCCCTTTTCGGGGTGCCCGCCCTGCTGTGCGCACTCCCGGGCGGGCACGGCGGCGCCTTTGCCGCGCTGCCGGTGCTGGTTCCCGCCGCGTTTGCGGTTCGGACCGTTTCCAGGGAGTCCGGGCCGGCCCTCAACCGCATGCTCGGCGGCACGGGAAAACTGCTGCTGCTGTACAGCCTGCTGTTCGGCGCGGGGTGGGTGCTGTGGTGACGCCCGGCACCACGCGGGTGTACCGCTACGACCTGCCGCTGGTCCGTCCGGTCAGGGTCGCCGGGGAAAGGCTGACCCGCCGCCAGGGCTGGCTGCTGGAGCGTGCGGATGCCGACGGACGCTCCGCCTGGGGGGAGGCCGCGCCGTTGCCGGGGTTCAGCCGCGAAACCTTTGAGGAGGCCGGGGAGGCGCTGATCGCCCTCTGCGGGATGGCCGACCCGCCCCCCGATGCGCCGCCCTCTGTCCGTTTCGCCCTGCATGCCGCACGAGGGGATCACCCTCTTTCCGTGAGCCGCCGGGTGCCGCTCTGCGCCCTGCTGCGGGGGGACGGGTTGCAGAAGCTCACACACGCCTCCGAAGCGGCAAGAAAGGGATATCAGGCGGTCAAACTGAAAGTCGGCGGGAGAAAGGTGGGGGAGGACATCGCGTTGACATCGGACTTGCGGAGCTTGCTCAGCGTGCTGGGACCGGGCGTGGCCGTGCGGCTCGACGCCAACCGGGCGTGGTCGCTGGAGGAGGCGGAGTTCTTTCTGCGGAGCATAATGGAGGAAGATTTGGCACCGGTGGTTTTCATTGAGGAACCGCTAAAGGACTGGACGCAACTGCCCGAACTGGCGGCACGGACGCGGGTTCCGCTGGCGCTGGACGAGACCCTTCAGGAGGTCTTCGGCGCGCGCACCGTTTCACGCGCGGACGCGGCGGCCGCTTTTCAGGCGGCGTCGTGCTGGGTGTGGAAGCCCACCCTCTGCGGACCCTGTTTTCCCCAGGAGAATCCCGGCCTTCCGGTGGTGTTCAGCGCCGCCTATGAGTCGGGCGTGGGCATTGCGGCGATTGTGAAGGCGGCGGGGGAGGGCGTTGTCGAACCGCTGGGCATTGACACCTACGCGGCGCTGGCGGAGGACGTGCTGGCGCGGCGGCTGCCGCTGGACGCGCCGGAGGCGGAGGTGGGGGAGGTGCTGGCCGCCGCCGGGGAGGTGGACCGTTCAAAACTGGAATTGGTCTATGAGCACCCCTGACTCCACGCCCTGG
>JAKPUV010000846.1 GCA_029554925.1 Candidatus Hydrogenedentota bacterium
CAGCCCCACCACGCGCTTGACCAGATACTCCCCCTTGTGCCGAAGCACAACGATGTCGCCCCTGCGGAGGGCGTCCGCCCGCACGGTGGCGATCATGTCGCCGGGCATGAGCGTCGTCTCCATGGAGGACGAGGGCACGAGAAAGAAACGGACCCCCAGGGGGCCGAAGGCGAACACCGCCAGCGCGGCGAGCACGGCCACGGCGGCCCAGCCCGCCTTTTTGCTGTGGAGCAGGGCGTGCAGCGGACGGACCGCGCGGACTGCTTCGGTTTCGGGGGAGGGTTCCATGTATGCCTACTTCACTGACCGGGCATCGGTGAGAAGGCCCTGGGCCAGGCCGCTCTGGGGCCGCAGGGCCACCGCCTCCAGAAAACAGCGCTCGGCCTCCCGGCCGTTTTGGGCGCGCAGCCACACCCTCCCCTCGTTCATCCAGGTGTAGAAGACCTCGTCCTGGTTGCGGGCCGCTTTCCGCGCCGCAACCCACGCCTTGGCCGCGTGCTTCCAGTCGGGCTGGGCGTTCATCCGTTCGGCGGCGAAAAAGTTCAGAGCGTGGTCACGCACCAGTTCAAAGTCCCCCGGGGCGAGGGTTGCCGCCTTCCCGGAGACGCGCATGGCCTCGGCGTGGGTTTCCGCGGCGGTCCACTTGCGCAGGGTCATGATGTTCGGCCAGTGGACGAGATACATCTGCGCCATGTTGAACAGGTAGTCCGGGTTGTCCGGCTCCAGGGCCAGGGCGGCGTCCAAATGCTTCAACCCCTCGCCGTACGCCCCCGCATGGAAGTAGTGGATGCCCAGGTTGTTGTGGGCGCGCCCGTGCGCGGCGTCCGCCGCCACCGCCTTCAGCCAGAGTTCCACCGCCCGCTGCTGCTCGTCGAAGCGGTCATAGAGCAGCTCGCCGAGATAGTTCTGGAGCGACGGGTTGTCGGGATGCCTGCGCAGACCCAGCTCGTAGGCCTGGCGCGCCATGGCGAGGTTCTTCCGCGCGTCCTCCACCAGCGCGTCCGCCTCCCCGGGACCGTCCTCCTTCTGCAAAGCCGTGGCGCGGGCGAGCAGCAGGTCCGCCAGCCGTGTGTGCAGCCGGTCAAAGGTCCGCGCCTTCTCCACAAAGACCGCCGCATCGTCCAGGTACACCTCCAGCCGGGCCACCTCCGGATAGACCGGCAGCGCCGCGAAGTCGTCGGCGGACGCGCGCGCCGGCGGGGGCGGCGGGGACGGCGTGTCGGCGGCGGGCTGCGCCGACGCCGTCAAAACGGTCCCGGCGGCCAGAGCCGCCGCCGTCATGAGAAGATTCATTAGGCGCATGTACACGTTTGCTCCCTTCACACACGGCGCGGAGGTCGTCCCGCGCCGCTGAAGATGATAACACGCCGGGCGCCCGGTCTGTTTCGGAAGGGGCGGTTACTCTCTTCGGCGCCCCCCCCGCACACTGGCCAAACAGCATCCCGTTCCATTCCCCCCTTCCGCTTTCTATCAAATCTCAAATTTGAAATTTGATGGGAACGCGGGCGGCGCATCGAACAACCCGCCAAGCCACCCCCAATGAACGCGTCCGGCCGACAGACTCCTGCGGGTGCGTATTGGGCACCGGGTTTGAACGTGGGCGCGGACTGAATCCACTCAAAATGCAGAGTACGCTAATACCCGGCACAGAGGACGCGGACAATCCACAGTCCAAGGAGGACCAGCAGGGGCGACCAGTCGGGCACGCCGCGCGTGGGGGGGAACAGTTTGCGGCAGCCGCGCAGGAGGGGGTCCGTGAGGGAGGGCACAAAGCGCAGATGACCGCGGTGCAGGTCCACGGCGAGCGCGCGGGCGCTCCACCGCAGCAGCACGGCCATCATGCACAGCGTCAGGGCGCTGCCGATGGTTGCTCTCAGGACGTCAACCGCCAAGGGGCATCTCCTCCAGGCGCGTGTACACCGCGCCGCCGGG
>JAKPUV010000860.1 GCA_029554925.1 Candidatus Hydrogenedentota bacterium
CCGCAGTTCGGCGTCGAAGCGGTCGTCAGCCGGGACCACGGCGCGACCTGGGACCTGGACCACAAGATCATCCTCCACACCTGGGCCGGAAACCGGAAGGGGCCCAACGCGTGGTGGCCCAGCAGCCAGGCCACCTCCACGGTGCTGCTGCCGGACGGATTTCTGCTCACGGCCTTCGGCACGGGGTACCGGAGCCGGCCCAACGCCCAGGGGCAGTCCGCCCCGCGCGATGTGGGCCTGATCCAGTGGACCCTGCGGGACGCCCCGCTGATCCCCTGCCGGACCCTCGCCGACGCGGCCCCGGACTCGGACCTGCGCAATGTCTTCGACCCGGCACTGCGCCCGCCCGCGAAGCCGGTGGCTACCCTCCGGCTGCGGCTCCCCGGGGACGCCGGACCGGTAATGCGGCGGGCGGCGGAGATCGCCGCGCGCGAGATCATGCGGCGCGCGCCAGTGCGGGTGCTGCAGTCCGGCGAGGCGGAACTCACGGTCACCCTCGGGATCAACACCTCCCTGCCGCCGGAGGCGTTTGAGCTCTACAGCAAAGAGGAGGGAGTCTCGATAAGGGGCGGGGACGACCTCGGCGTGCTGTACGGCGTCGGCAAATTTCTGCGCACGGCGCGCTACGGTCCGGAGGGGGTTGCGGAGGGCGGCTGGGAGGGGACCGCGATGCCCCAGGGCGCGTTCCGCGCGGTGTACGCCGCCACGCATTTCAACAACTACTACGAGGCCGCCCCGGCGGAGGAGGTGGGGCGCTATCTGGAGGAGCTGGCGCTCTGGGGCGCGAACGCGGTCATCGTGCATTTCCCGACGTGGAGTTTCGCGGGGTTTGACGACCCCGCCGCGCAGAAGAACCTGGAGCAGACCCGCCGCCTGCTGCGCACCGCGAAGGCCGCCGGCATGAAGACCGGGCTGGTCCAGTGCCCCAACCAGGGATTCACCTCGGCCCCGCAGGTGGCCCGCGCGGTGCCCAACCCGGACCTGACGAAGCGGCACGGGAACATGGGGGTGAACTGCTGCCCCTCCACGCCGGAGGGGGAGAAGCACCTGCTGGACCTGTATGCCCGGCTGTTCGAGGAGTACAAAGACATCGGCCTCGACTACCTCGTCTGCTGGCCCTACGACGAGGGGGGCTGCGGCTGCGGCGCGTGCGCGCCCTGGGGGGCGAAGGCCTTCCCCGCGCTGTCGAAGCAGGTGGCCGCCCTCGGCCGCGCGGCCTTTCCGGAGCTGAAGGTCATCCTCTCGACCTGGCTCTACGACCTGCCCCCCTCGGGCGAGTGGGAGGGACTGTCGGCGCTGCTGGAAAAGGACGCCGCCTGGCTGGACGGGATCCTATGCGACGACCACTTCGACTTCCCGCGCTACCCGCTTGACCACGGCGTGCCCGCGGGCCTGCCCCTCCACAACTTCCCCGAGATCAGCATGTGGGGCCGGAGCCCCTGGGGCGGCTATGGCGCGAACCCCCTCCCCGCGCGGTACGAGGGCCTCTGGCGGCAG
>JAKPUV010000872.1 GCA_029554925.1 Candidatus Hydrogenedentota bacterium
GGGTTCAACGAGCCCCTGTCCGCCATGTTCTCGCGCACCCGCGTGAAGGCCCTCACCCCCCAGACCGTCGCCCAGAACGCCCCGCTCTTCCCCCGGCCCGAGGACATGCCCCGCCTCGCCGTCACCATGGGCGTCGGCACCATCCTCGAGGCCGACCGCATCCTCGGCCTCGTCACCGGCGACTCCAAGGCCGAGGTCTTCGCCAAGGCCGTCGAGGGCCCCGTCACCTCCATGATCTCCGCCACCGCCCTCCAGCTCCACGCCAACTGCACCATGGTCTGCGACGCCGGGGCCGCCGACCGCCTCACCCAGCGCGACTACTACGAGTGGATCTTCGAAAACGATCCCCAGTGGGCGGATTTCAGGTAGACCGCGCAACCAAACGGCGCCGCGCGCCAACGTAGAAGCGGCTTCCAGCCGCTTTCTTCGGGCGCACGCCACGACCCAGGAACGCGCCTGGAAGGCGCGTTGGCTGCGGTGTCCGGGGTTATCCGACCCTCTCGACCCAGACGCGCAGGGCACCGCGGCGCGCGTTGCCGGTCTCGTGGTAGGCTTCGAGGCGGCCGTCTGCGGCGGGGAGGACCAAGTTGGGGAGAGTGAGGCGGGTTTCGCCGGCCGGGAGGGTGCCCTCCGCGCCCGCGCCGGCCACGGTAAGGCGCACGGCGCGGTCCTTGTCCGCCTGGGGGAATTCCACGGTGACGCGGTAGTCGCCGCCTTCGGCGATGCGGACCTCCCACCCGCCGTTGTCGGCGTCGCCCCAGCCCTTCGCGTTGCGCCAGTCCTGGCGGGTGAGCACGGCGGGGTTTTCCTGCGGCGCGCCGAGAACGATGCGGGGCGGGTCGTAGCCGCGCGTCGCGCCCACGTCGGCGAACCACGCCCCGTAGTCCGCGCGCAGGCGCTGGACGGTGTCCGGGTGGTCCGCGGCGATGTCGGTGGTCTCGCCGGGGTCGGCCTCCAGGTCGTAGAGCTCCGCGCCGTTGACCAGTTTGAAGCGGCGCGTGACCACGGCGGCGTTGCGGAAGGGCTCGGGGGCGTCGCCCCGGTGCCACTGGAGGAAGAGGGTGCGGTCGGGGGCGCCGTCCGCGGTTCCGGCGAGGTGCGGCCACAGGCTGACGCCGTCGAGGCGGGGCGTGTCGGGCGGGGTGAAGCCGCAGGCGTCGAGGAGCGTCGGCAGGACGTCAATGTGCGCGCCCAGGGCGGCGATCTCCGCGCCCGGGGCGATGTGCCCGGTCCACCGCGCGAAGAAGGGAACGCGGATGCCGCCCTCGTAGACCGAGCCCTTGCCGTCGCGCAGGCCCGCGTTGTAACGCGCGCCGTCCTGAAGCGCAGGGCCGTTGTCGGTCATGAAGCAGACGATGGTGTCCTCCGCGAGCTTGAGCCGGTCCAGCGTGTCGAGCACCTTCCCCACGTTCTCGTCGAGGTTGGCGATCATGCCGTAGATGCGGGCAGTTTTCTCGTCCAGCCCCTTCTCCGCGAAGGGCTTCCAGTACGCGTCCGCCACGTCCAGCGGGTTGTGGGGGGCGTTCGTGGCGAGATAGGCGAAGAAGGGGCGGTCCGCGTTCGCCTCGATAAACGCCACGGCGGCGTCGGCGAAGACGTCGGTGCAGTAGCCCTTCGCGCGGACGTCCTTCCCGTTGTGCGAGAGGACGGGGTCGAAATAGGTCTTGTTGTCCGGCTCCGACGGCTGGCAGATGCCGCCGCCCTTGTGGCACAGCGACTCGTCGAAGCCCTTGTCCACCGGGCGCATGGGGTAATTGTCGCCCAGGTGCCACTTGCCGAAGAGGCCCGTGCGGTAGCCGCGCGCGCGCAGAAGCTCCGCCAGCGTGACCTCCGCCGGGTCCATCATGGCGCGCCCGAGGTAGGTGTCAATGGCCCGCGTGCGGTAGTTGTAGCGGCCCGTCATGAGGCAGGCCCGCGTCGGCGTGCACACGGGGCACGCGTAGAACCGACGGATCCACGCGCCGTCCCGGCGCAGGGAGTCAATGCGCGGCGTTTTCAGGACAGGGTTGCCCGTGCAGCCCAGGTCGCCGTAGCCCTGGTCGTCCGTGAGAATGAACACCACGTTCGGCGGCCGCTTCGGCCCCGGCTCCGCGGCCCGGACCCCGCCGCCCGCGGACAGCAGCAGCGCGGACGCAGCCCCGGCCTGTTTCAGAAAGGCTCTGCGGCTGGATGAACGCATGGCAAACCTCCTTCGCGGGGCACCGCGCCCCCGGCGATTCTAGCAGAACGGGTGCGGAGCCGGGACGGCCGGAATGGGGACGGGCACCCGAAGACAAGGCCGGCGGGACGAAACCGCGACCCGCAGGTCCATCCCGTAGCGCGCGCGTCATGGATTTCCGCCGTCCATCACCACCGTCCCGGGTCCGCAAAGCGCGCAGCGCCTTGGAGTGCGGTAGCTTGCTGCCGCCGTTCTTCGCGCGGGCTCGCCCGCGCGGGAGCACACGAAAACGACGGCGGCCGCACGTTTTCCCGGATCCGTCGCGGCCCTGGAATCAGACCAGCGCGACCCGCTCGGCGATCTCCAGGAAGAACTCCCGCGACCACAGGGCAAGTGTGTCCGGGTCGCGGACAAAGGGCCGGACCTCGTCCCGGGCCTGTTTCACGTTGAGGGCGTCCACGGTGTCGCGGAACAGGCCGTGAAAGGCGTCCGGAGTGAGGGTGTCGCCGGTCCAGTGGCCGGAAGAGCGCATGCGGGCCTCCAAGTGGGACAGATGCAGGCGCGGGTGCCGCGCGGCGTACCACACGAAATCGTGCCAGTCCCTGCCCTTGACACGGCCGCCCCACTTCCGGCACAGCAGGGCGTGCATCTTGCCCGCGAAGAGGTCGGGGAGGGTGTAGACGCGCACGGCGAAGGGCACGGGCAGCAGCACGGTGCGGCTTTCCGTGGAGAAGCCCGGGGGCGGGTCCGTGTCCACCTCCAGCTTGATCTTCAGGATCTCCCGGGCGTGGATCCCGCCCGCCCCCCCCTCGCCCGGACGGATGACGATCATCTGGCGGAGGGTGTTGGCCCGCAGGAAGGCGGAGGCGATGGCGGAGTCCTCCCTCCGGGGCCGCGCCTCGAAGTCCACCTCAAACCCGAAGGAGGCCAGCTCGCGGTGGAGGGCGCCGCCATAGCCGCCAAGCGTGAACCCTGGATCGGGCGAGAGGAGGGAGAAGTCCAGGTCCTCGGAGTAGCGGTCGAGGCCGTGCAGGACGCGGAGCGCCGTGCCGCCGTAGAAGGCGGCGTGCTCGAAGAACTTCGCGCGCCAGAGGCCCAGCAGGGCGATCTGCTGGAGCACCTCGCG
>JAKPUV010000891.1 GCA_029554925.1 Candidatus Hydrogenedentota bacterium
TGGTACGGCGCGCAGCTCATCCTGAAGGGCGTCTCCCTCACGGTAAACGAGGGCGACCGCCTCGGGCTCATCGGCCGGAACGGCTGCGGCAAGTCCACCCTCATGCGCATCATGGCGGGGGTGGAGGCCGTGGACGCGGGCGAGGTCACGCGGGCGCGCGGCCTGCGCGCGGCGCTGCTCCGCCAGGACTGCCTGCTGGACCTGTCGTGGACCGTGGGTGACGCCCTGCGCGACGCTGCGGAGGAGGCCAACGACCTGCTGGCGGCCTACCATGACACCGTGCGCCGCCTGTCGGAGACGCCGGGCGACTGCTGGGAGCACCGCGAGCTGCAGGAGGAGTGCGACCGGCTCCACCACGCGCTGGACGTGGGCGGCGGCTGGACGCCGGAGCAGGAGGCGCGCCGCGTGGCCACGGCCCTGCGGCTGCCTCCGGAGGACCGCCCCCTCTCCAGCCTCTCGGGCGGCGAGCTGCGCCGGGTGGACCTCGCCCACAAGATCGCGTCGCGCCCCGACGTGCTGCTGCTGGACGAGCCGACGAACCACATTGACACGGACAGCATCGCGTGGATCGAGTCGTTCCTGGAGTCCTATGAGGGCACCTGCATCCTCGTGACACACGACCGCTATTTCCTCGACCGCGTGGTCACGCGCATCGCCGAGCTGGAGTTTGGAAAGGTTTACAGCTTCCCCGGCGGCTACTCGCGCTTTCTGGAGTACAAGTGCGCCGTGGACGAGACCCGCGCCCGCACGGAGGACAACCGCCTCGCCTTCATCCGGCGCGAGCTGGCCTGGTACCGCCGGGGCGCCCAGGCCCGCAGCACCAAGCAGAAGGCGCGCATCGGCCGCCTTATGGAGACGGTGGAGGACGGCCCGCCGCCGGTCCACCGCGAGTTCCTGTTTGAGATTCCCGAGCCCGAGCGCCTCTCGAAAAACATCCTGGAGGTGCGCCAGGCCGCCCACGGCTACAACGGCGCGCCCCTGTTCCGCCAGTTCTCCCTCTTCATGCAGAAGGGCATGCGCATGGGGATCATCGGCCCCAACGGCTGCGGAAAAAGCACCCTGCTGCGCGTGCTCATGGGGCTGGAGAAGCCCGCCGACGGGGAGGTCCTCATCGGCGAGTCCACCCGCTTCCTCTACCTCGACCAGGCCCACGCGGATGTGGACCCCGCCCAGAGCATCCTCGACTTCGTGGCCGGCGGCGCGCGGTTCTGGGACGTCGGCAACCACCGCCTCTTTGTCCCCGCCTACATCGAAAAGTTCCTCTACGACCGCGAGAGCGTGGACATGCCCATGGGCAACCTCTCCGGCGGCGAGCGCAACCGCCTCGATCTGGTCCGCAGGCTCCTGCGCGGCGGCAACTTCCTCGTCCTCGACGAGCCCACCAACGACCTCGACCTCTTTACCCTGCGCCTGCTCGAGGAGACGGTTCTCGCCTTCGACGGCTGCGCCCTCATCGTCAGCCACGACCGCTACTTCCTCAACCGCGTCTGCACCCACCTCCTCGTCTTCGAGGACGACGGCCGCATCACCCAGATTACCGGCGGCTATGACGACTACCTGCTCCACCGGGAGCGCCGCGGGGAGGAGGCCCGGGAGGTCCGCCGCGCCGACGCCGCCCGGGAGCGCGCGCAGCGGCAGACGGCCCCCGCCCCGGCCCCCTCCGGCCCCCGCCGCCTCACATACAACGAGAAGCGCGAACTCGCCGGCATGGAGGCGGACATCCTCGCCGCCGAGGAGGAGGCCGCCCGGTTGGAGGCGGAAGTGCAGGCCCCCGCCTTCTACACCGGCCCCCGCGAGGACACCGCCCGCGTCCTCGCCGACCTCGGGGCCGCCCGCGCCCGCATAGAGACCCTCTACCGGCGCTGGCAGGAACTCGAAGCCCTCGACAAGGGCGGCGGGGTGTAAGGCGCGAGCCACGCCGTTCCGGCCGGGGGAGGGGCATTAGGCGGAGGAAGGGGGCGCAGCAAGCAGCGCCCCACGGGTTTGCGCCTTGGGTCCACGCACTGGCGCGGAGGGCTCCGCCCGAAGAGGGCGCGGCAAGCAGCGCCCCTACGGGCCCGTACCCTGGGCATGCGCGAAGCATCGGGTCATTCTTCTGTAGGGGCGCTGCTTGCTGCGCCCTCTTCCTTCCTGTTCACACATCCCAGGGCATTTCCGGCGGCTTCTCTTCGGAATGCCTCCGCAGCATGTCCGGCGCGGCATATTCGGGATTCTGCCGGTCGCACTCCCAGCG
>JAKPUV010000929.1 GCA_029554925.1 Candidatus Hydrogenedentota bacterium
GCCGCCACGCAGTTGGCCACGCCGACGTTGACGGGGGCGATGCCGGTTCTGTTGTAGCGGAAGAACTCCACGTGCCCGTCGAGGAACAGAATGTTCGACCCGCCCGGCACATGGTTGTACAGGCTGGCGTCCACGCCGATCATGTCGCCCATGATCCAAATCTGGCTTTGGGCCTGGGAGGACGCGCCCGGGTTGTTAATATCTGTGACCAGGAAGCGCTCGATGCCCTCGCGGAGACGGTAAACAGTGTTGCCCGTGCCGTTGCCCAGCCCCTGGTCCGCTGGATCCGTGAACTCAATGTCACCATCGGCGCCCGATGAATCCCTGCTGATGAAGAACGGGGTGACCATCTTCAGCACGCCCTTCAGCACCTGCTTCGGAGCGGTGCCATCCACAATGAGGCCGGGAATCAACGCCTGGGCCATGGCGAGCGTCTCTTGGGGATCATCGGTGTCGGCGCCGCCCGCCTTGTCAAACAGCCAGCCCAGGTACAGGTAGCTGGCGTCGGCCAGGTGCATGCCCCGGTTGGGGTCCTGGCAGGGCAGCGCGATGTCCGTCTCTTTCGTGACCGGATTCTTGGTGTCCTCCGCCTTGTGCTCCGCGTCGGAGGGGCAGATCAGGATGTTCGGGTCGGTCAGGTATTCCGGGTACATGGCGGAGACCAGCGGGCCGGCCGCCAGCACGCCGCGCTTGCCCGTCAGGGGGAAGCCCGCCGTGTTGCAGTCGAGCGTCTCCTGGCTGGTCAACGTCACAGGCGGCAGTTTCGAGCCGGAGGACTCGCCGCTGTACATCTTGAACACCAGCCCGAACTGTTTCAGGTTGTTCTGGCAGGAGGAGCGGCGGGCCGCCTCGCGCGCGCGCGCAAGGGCCGGCAGCAGGATGGCGGCGAGAATGCCGATGATGGCGATGACCACGAGCAGTTCGATGAGGGTGAATCCGCGCTTTTTCATCTTGGGAATCCTTGTCGTTTATAGGTATGAGAACAAGTAACCAGGGCCAATTATGCCTGTCAACAAGTTGACTGTTAGAAGGCACCCCCTCATGCTAGCATACCTTCCCGGAAAAATGCCATAGGTTTTCGCACATATGGACGTCCGGTTCCGGCTATTCGTGGAAGAGGGGGGCTCCCAAGATCGCGTCCAGATGCTTTGCCAGCGGTCCAAGCTCCTCGGAGACGATCCGCCAGAGAATGTCCATGTCCACATTATCATACCCGTGGATCAGGCGGTTTCCGGTTCCTACGACCTGTTTCCAGGGATTTCGGGGTGGGCTGAACGGGTGTCCTCAGATACGCGCGACGCGGCTTCCCCGACAATCTCAACCAGCCGTGTGAGGGCCAGAGCAAGCATGCGGTCGGCATCCAAATCGCCGCGCGTGTGTGCGGCCGCAACCGCGGCCCCCTCCGCGCAATGATCGCGCATGTGCCGCAAAGGCACCGAATCGTCACGCAGCGACATACACCGTCTCCGCCTCCCGCAGCACCTGGTCAGCAAAATAACGGCTGAGGGAGGCCGGCGTGTGCAGGTCCACCCGGCGCCCAAGAATCCGGGAAAGCTCCTCCTGAACCCCCGCAAATCCAAACCCCGGCACGCAGCCGGGTTGAAACTCCACAAGGACATCCACATCGCTTTCCGGGCGGAAGTCGTCGCGGAGAATCGAACCGAAAAGGCTGAGCCGGCGGATGCGGTGCCGTTCGCACAGCGCCCCGATCTCCTCCAGGGGGATTTGGCCTTCGTGATGCCTCATGGTGTTCCAAGCTCCGAAACCATTCTAAGACAGTCCGGGCCGCTGTTCCAACAATTCCGCAGGAAGCCCCCCATCCGGCGGGGGCTCCTCCCGCCAGCTACTCCGCCCCCGCATCGCCGCCGGGCGGGGGCAGCAGGGCCTCGGTGTCGGAACTGGATTTCCGGCCAAAAAGGCCGAGAAACGCGCAGGTGAAGAAGAGCTGGACCCCGGCGATGCCCAGCGCGGCGCCGAGGAAGGCGAGACGAAGGGTGTCCATGACCGTCTGTGTCGGCGGCGCGGCGGCGTCCCCCGCACCCGCCCGGAACAGGGCGGCGGCCAGCACCGCCAGCCCCAGCGCGAAGGTGGACAGGCTCACGAGGACGCCGTTTTCGAGCATGATGAGGCGGCGGCACGAGGTGACGATCCGGAACAGGGTGGTGTCGTCGTGCCAGCGGGGGTGCTTTACCCGGTCCTGAGCCGTCAGGCCCAGCAGGAGAATCTGAAGGCCCAGCACCACGGAAATCAGCCCGGCCAGTCCGCCGAGCACCGCCGGCACCGGCGGCAGGAGGCTGAACCCGGCAAGAATGGCGCCGAGCCCGCCCGCGGCCAGCAGCAGCCCCGGCAGGAAGAACAGCCACAGCGGGGCGTAGTGCAGCATGAGCTGGAGATGGCGCCAGCCGTCGCGGAAGGAGCGCAGGTGGGGCTCGCGGCCCCGCTGGTCGCAGTGGAAATGGATGGGGATCTCGGCGAAGCGCAGGCGGTGGTGGGCCGCCTTAAGAATCATCTCGGAGGCGAACTCCATGCCGTCGGAATGGAGGTCAAGCCGCCCCAGGGCCTCGCGGCGCACGCCGCGCAGGCCGCAGTTGATGTCCGACACGGGCACATGGAACAGGGCGCGCGCGAGCAGGGTGAGGGCCGGGGTGCCAAACCAGCGGTGGCTGGGCGGCATGGCCCCGGGGTCAATCTTCCCGCGCATGCGCGAGCCCATGACGAACTCCGCGCCCCCGCGCAGGGCTTCCGCGAATTCGGGCGCGTAGGCGGGGTCGTAGGACAGGTCGGCGTCCATGAAGACGATGAAGGCCCCCGCCGCCGCGTCAAGCCCCGCGCGCAGGGCCCGCCCGTAGCCGCGGCCCCGCACCGGCACCACCCGCGCCCCGGCCTCTTCCGCCAGCGCCACGGAGGCGTCCGTGGACCCGTTGTCCGCCACCAGCACCTCGCCGCGCAGCCCGGCACCGTCGAGGGCGGCCCGCGCGCGGCGCACGCACTCGGCAATGGTCCGCTCCTCGTTCAGGCAGGGAAAGAGAACCGTCACTTCCGGCGCGGGGGTGGGGGTCACATCCATCGCAGGAACCCCGCCGCCTGCGCCAGTTGCCGGGGATGGCGCAGCAGTTCGGTCAACCGGCGCATCAGGTACGCCGGGCGCAGGTAGAACTTCCGGAAAAGCCGCGTGCGGAAACGGTCCACCTCCTCCGGGCGGATGGTGCCGATGTCCAGGATGGACGGCCCGCCGAAGTCATACTCCTTCCAGGCCTTGGCGCGGATCCAGCCGTTCTTCTCGGCCAGCGCGCCCAGTTCGGTTTTCGGATAGGGCACCGCCGCGTAGCACTGGAGGTAGTCCAGACCGAGCCCCACGGCGAAGCGCACGGTGGCCTCGGCGGTTTCGGGGGTCTCGCCCGGCAGGCCGAAGATGAAGTGGCCCATCGTCTGGAGGCCCGCCTCCCGGCAGAGGGCGACGGCGCGGCGCATGTCCTCCACCCGCTCCGCCTTGCGCGCCCGGTCGAGAATCTCCTGACTGGCCGACTCAATGCCCAGCCCCAGCAGGAAACATCCGGCCTGTTTCATCGCGCGGACCAGCTCCGCGTCCACCTTGTCCGCCCGCGTGGTGGCGGCCCAGGCGATGTCCCCCCGCCATTTTCCCAGTCCCTCGCACAGCGCCAGGGCAAACTCCCGGTCGTGGGCAAACAGCTCCTCCCAGAAGAGGAAATGCCGCAGGCCCAAGTCGTTCCGGCACTGCTCGATCTCCCGGAGCACGTTCTCCAGCGAGCGGCGGCGGAGTTTGTGGCCGTGGTAGGCCGGGGCGATGCAGAAGGTGCAGGCGTTCGGGCAGCCCCGCGCCACGTTGACCAGGGTGAACGGCGCGCCGTTGTGCGGCAGGCGGTAGGCCCCCGTCTCCAGCAGGTCGCGCGCGGGAAAGGGCAGCGCGTCCAGGTCTCTGGTCACGGAAGCGGGCGGTGTGAGCTGCGGCGCGCCGTCCGCGCCGCGCACCACCAGCCCCGGCGACGCCGACAGGTCTCCGCCCGCAGACAGGGTCTCCAGCAACGCCGCAAACGGCGCCTCCGGCTCGCCCATGATCCCCAGGTCAAACCCGGGGCAGGCCTCCAGCGCGCGGGTTTCCAGCAGGGTGAAGAACTGGCCCACCCCCGCCACCACCGCGCCCGGACAGGCCGCCCGCACCGACGCCGCAAACGCGTCATCCCCCTCGATGGACGGGAACGCCGTGTTTACCACCGCCAGCGCCGGCGCAAACCCGCGCAGACGGTCCAGCAGCCGGGCGGCATCCGTCGCCGGGGGCACATTGCCGTCCCACAGGGCGACCTCATGCCCCGCCGCGCGCGCGACCGCCGCCAGCGACGCCAGCGTGAGCGGCGGCCACAGCGCGGCCCACGAGGCGACGCTCTGCATGCACCGTCCCTCGCGGATGAACCGCATCCCCCCGACGGGGGGCGGATTGACAAAGGCGATTCTCATGGCTTCCCGGGGGCGTGAGGCCCGTTCCGCGCCCCGCGCGCGGCGTTCACCACTCTAACACCGCGCGCCGGG
>JAKPUV010000930.1 GCA_029554925.1 Candidatus Hydrogenedentota bacterium
GGGGACTTCACGCGGCGGGGAGCTGGAAAGAGGCTGGGCGGCGGCTTGCGCGTTTTGGGCCGGGGATGATAGACTTCTTTTGTCAACCGATTACCCCGTGTCTTTCTTGCGGGGTGTTTTCGGGGACGGGTGTGAGGAAAAGCCGTCTTCCCCGCAGGGGGGGGGCGGACAGGGTGCCGGGGGTCGTAGTCGGCCAAGGGAAAGGTGGTAGAGCGTGTCACAGCAGCCGGGGCATTGGACCATACATGACATAGCGCGCGAGCTGGCCGTGTCGGCGAAAACGGTGAGCCGGGTGCTCAACCGGCAGTCCGGCGTGGGCGCGGAAACGCGCCGCCGGATCGAGGAGCTGATGGAGAAGGTGGGCTACCAGCCGCACATCGGGGCGCGGTCGCTGCGGGGGCACCACAACGCGTGCGTCGGCATCACCCTTCCCGCGACGGTGGACGAGGTGCCCCTGAGCCAGGAGTTCCTCTTCTGGCTGTTCAACTACCTGTACCAGATTTTCGGCACCCGGGGGGAGTACATCTCCTTCGACCTGAACCCGCGCGGCGCGGGGGAGGGGCAGGACTATGCCCGCGGGGTGTGGCAGCAGCTCTTCAAGGCGCTGATCATCGCGGGGCCCCTGCGGCCGGGCGATGCGGTGCTCCGCCGCCTGCACGACTCGGGGACGCCGTATGTGCTGATCGGGCGGCTGGACAGCGTGCCGGAGGCGAGCTGTGCCGCCGTGGACTACGAGGAGGGGGCCTACCGCAGCACGCGGTTTCTTCTGGACCGGGGCCACCGCCGGATCGCCATGCTGAAGGCGTTCTCCGGGTTCCAGCCCGGCGCCGAGCGGATGCGGGGCTACCGGAGGGCGCTGGAGGAGGCGGGCATCCCCTTCGAGCAGGACCTGGTGATTCCCGTGTCCTTCGACGCGCAGCGGATCACCGGCGCGGTGCACCGGCTGCTGGCGGACCGCGCCGTGACCGGACTGGTGGACTCCAGCGGCACGGAGGACGGGGCCAGCCTGCGCGAGGGCGCGCGCCGGA
>JAKPUV010000934.1 GCA_029554925.1 Candidatus Hydrogenedentota bacterium
CACGACGGCAAGGTGACCGCCGCGGAGCTGGGCACGCTGGTCAACATTCTTCCGCTGGACCAGCTGCTCGGCGGCATTGATCCCAACGGCGACGGGGTCTTCTCGTATGACGAGGTTTCGGAGTACATCCCCGAGGAACTCTTCGGCTTCCTCGACGCCAACGCCAACGGGGTGATTGACTGCGAGGACATCGCCGCGCTGCTGGCGGGCGGGTGGATTCCCTTCGAGGGCGAGCCCCCCGTGGACCCGGACGCCTGCCCGATTCCCCCGCTGGCCGACGTGCTGGCGGAGGTCATCCTGGCCCTGGTGGACACGGACGGCAACGGCGGGGTGAGCCTGGCGGAGGTTCAGGCCGTGTACGCGGCGTTTGAGCCGTCCTGGTTCGGGCTGGTGGACGAAAACGGGGACGGGCTGGTGGACGCGGCGGAGCTGCTCCGCATCTCCGGCGCCCTGCCTCTGGACGACCTCCTCGGGTTTGTGGACGCCAACGGTAACCGCGCCATCGAGTACGCCGAGGTTTCCGCCTTCGTCACGCCGGAGCAGTTTGCCGAGGTGGACGTGAACGGCGACGGCGTGGTGGACTGCCTGGATGTGGCGGCCCTGGTGCCCGGCGAGGGCGAGCCGGAAGGGGAGGAGGGGGAGCCCGAAGGCGAGGGTGAGCCCGGTGAGGGTGAGCCGGAGGGCGAGGGCGAGCCCGGTGATGTCTGCCCGATCCCGCTGGACGAGAACCTGCTGCTGCGCACCCTCCTGATCCTCTTCGACGGCAACGGTGACGGCGTGATTTCGCCCGCCGAGCTGGGGACCCTCGGGGTGCCGCCGGCGCTGTTTGCCCAGTTCGACGGCAACGACGACGGTGTGCTTGACCTGGTCGAGCTTCGCCGCGCGCTGCGCGCGGCGCAGGCCCTCGGCGTGATGCAGGCAGACCTCAACGGCAACGGCGCCCTGGAGTACGCGGAGGTCTCCGCGTATGTGACGCCGGCCCAGTTCGCCCTCGTGGATGTCAACGCCGACGGCGTGCTTGACTGCCGCGACTTCGAGGGGATTGCCCCCGTGGAGGGCGAACCGGAGGGCGCGGGCGAGCCCGGAGAGGGGGAGGGCGAGCCCGGCGTCCCCGAGGACTGGCTGATCCGGCTGCTTGAGCGTCTCCGCGCCTCCGGCGATCTGGCGGCGCTGCTTCGCGAGGCCTTCGCGCTGCTCGACGCCGACGGCGACGGCGCCCTGTCCTATGGGGAAATCACCGCGCGCTTCTCCCTGCCCCCGCAGGTGTTCGCCGCCCTCGACGCCAACCGCGACGGCCTGATCACGGCCGCCGAAATTGCGGCCTTCATCGGCGCCGGGCCCGGCCCGCAGCCCGTCAGGGTGGAATTGACCCGGACGATCGGCGGCCGGTTCAACGGACAGTTTTTTGTGCCCGGCGAGCCGCTGCTGGTGAGCGTGCGCCTCGTGAAGCGGGGGGCGGGCCTGCTCAATTCCCTCAGCCTGCTGGAGGTGCTGCCCGCCGGATGGACCATCACCAGCATCGTCAGCACGGCGGGCGGCGCTGCCGCCAAGGCCGACGGCGTGAACAACGCCCTTTCCCTCACCTGGGCGGGACCATGCCCTTCCCGATCGAGGTGGTCTACGAGGCCCTGCCCGCCGTTGACGCGCCGCGCAT
>JAKPUV010000936.1 GCA_029554925.1 Candidatus Hydrogenedentota bacterium
GGCGCGGCCCCCCAAGGGACGGGGCGGGCGCCGCGGTGCGGGTTGGGCGAGGGAACGGGCGCCCCGGCGGGACGCCGGCGCGGAGACAGGCTTTGCGGTACGCGATCATTTCGGACATTCACGCGAACATTGACGCCCTGAACGCGGTTCTCAAGCGGATTGACGACATCGGTGTGGACCGGACGGTGTGCCTCGGCGACGTGGTGGGGTACAACGCCACGCCGAACGAGTGCATCGACCTGATCGCCGAGCGGAACATCCTGGCGATCCTGGGGAACCACGACGCGGTGGCGTGCGGGCTGGAGGAGCCGTGGGGCTTCAACCCCGTGGCGCTGGCGGCGGCGATCTGGACGCGCGACCAGCTCAGCGACGACGCGGTGGAATGGCTGCAGAACCTTCCGGACGCGCTGAACTTCGGGGAGTTTGTGGCGGTGCACGGCGCGCCGAAGAACCACAACACGTACATCTTCACCTGGGAGGATGTGATCCCCCATCTGCCGTTCCTGGACGAGCAGAACTGCCGGCTCTGTTTCATCGGCCACACGCACACGCCGGTGATCCTCTGCCCGCGCGGCACCTACGCGGTGAACGAGAGCAACCCCTTCCCCGTGGACGCGGAGGAGGCGCTGTTCATCAACCCCGGGTCGGTGGGCCAGCCGCGGGACGACGACCCCCGGGCGTCGTTCGGCATTCTGGACACGGAGAAGAAGACCTTCAAGCTGGAGCGGGTGGTGTATCCGGTGGTCGAGGCGGCCAAGCGCATCCTGGAGGCGCGGCTCCCCTCGTTCCTCGCGGACCGTCTGGTGATCGGCAAGTAGGCCCGGACACGGAAAGGACAGGGACCATGCGGAAAGCCACGGTTTCCCGGGAGACCAAGGAGACGCGGATCACCGTGTCGGTGGCGCTGGACGGCGGGGGCGCCGCCGCCGTGAGCACGGGGGTCGGCTTCTTCGACCACATGCTGGACCATGTGGCGAAGCACGGGCTGCTGGATCTGGAGCTGACCGCCGAGGGCGACCTGCACATCGACCCCCACCACACGGTGGAGGACGTGGGCATCTGCCTGGGCAAGGCGGTGCTGGAGGCCGTGGGCGCGCCCGTCGGCCTGACGCGCTACGGCCACGCCGTGGTGCCGATGGACGAGGCGCTGGCGGAGGTGGCCCTGGACTTCAGCGGCCGGCCCTTCCTGGCCTTCGACGCCGACCTGCCGCCGGCGCGGCTCGGCGAGTTCGACGTGGAGCTGGCGGAGGAGTTTCTGCGGGCCTTCGCGGTGCAGGCCCGCATCACCCTGCACGTGCGCCTGCTGCGCGGCAAGAACCTGCACCACTGCGTGGAGGCCATCTTCAAGGCCCTGGGCAGGGCGCTGCGGCAGGCGCTGACGGTGGACCCGCGGGTCACCGGCGTGCCGTCAACCAAAGGAAGCATTGAGGCATGATTTGCATAGTGGACTACGGCATGGGGAACCTCCGCAGCGCGCAGAAGGGCATTGAGCGCGCCGGGTTCGCCGCCGCCATCACGAGCGACCCGGAAACGGTCCGGACGGCCCCCGCCGTGGTGCTGCCGGGCGTGGGCGCCTTCGGCGACTGCTACCGGGGGCTGGAGGAGCGCGGGCTGGTGGACGTGGTGCGGGAGGCGGCCCTGGACGGCCGGCCCTTCCTCGGCATCTGCGTGGGGCTTCAGCTCCTCTTCGAGGGGAGCGAGGAAAGTCCGGGCTGCCCCGGCCTAGGCGTGATCAAGGGGCAGGTGGTTCGTTTCCCGGACAGTCGGGAGACGGGCCTGAAGGTGCCCCACATGGGCTGGAACCAGGTGCGCACCGTTCCCGGGCGGGCCAACCCGCTGCTGGACGGCCTGGACGGGACGCCCCACGCCTATTTTGTGCACAGTTTCTACGGCCGGCCGGAGGACCCGGAGGCCGTGCTGGCCACCTGCGAGTACGGCGTCGAGTTCGCGGCCATGGTGGGCGGAGGCAACCTGTTTGCCCTGCAGTTCCACCCGGAAAAAAGCCAGACCGACGGGCTGGCCATCCTGCGCGCGTTTGGCGAGCTGGCGGGGGCGGAAGCCGTCACCTGAGAGCGCCGCAAAGCGTTTCCCCGCCGACAAAGGACGGTTCGCATGATCAAGCGGATGCTGGTTCCCACGGACGGCAGTGACATGGCCCGCAGGGGGGTGACCTATGCCCTCGCGCTGGCGGAGAGGCACGGCGCCTCCATCATGGCGCTGCATGTGGTGGACGTGAAGCTCCTTGAGGGCCCCTTCCTGCGCGACATCTCCGCCTCCCTGGGCACGGCCCCCTACGTCAACTACACCGGCAACATCTCCTCCCTGCTGGAGGCCCACGGCGCCAGCGCGCTGGAGGAGGTGGAGCGGCTGTGCGCGGAGCGCGGGGTTCCCTGCGAGACCACGCTGGCCACCGGCATCGTGCCGCGGGTCATCGTGGAGGCCGGCGAGCTTGCCGACCTGATCGTGCTCGGGCGGGGCGGCGAGCACAGCCCCTGGCTGGAGGGGCTGGCCGGATCCACGGCGCAGGCCGTGGTGCGGAGGGCCTCCACCCCCGTGCTCGTGACCGGGGCCGCGGCCCCGGAGGGCGACAAGGTGGTGGTGGCCTACGACGGCAGCCTCCACGCGCGCAAGGCGCTGCGCGCCGGGGCGGACGTGGCGCGCGAGTGGGGCATGGCCCTGCACCTGGTCACGGTGCGCGGCGACGCGGAGGCGGTGCAGCGGGAGGCCCTGGGCTATCTGGAGTCCCGCGACGGGCTGGAGATCGTGTGCGCGGCCCGGCAGGGCGACGCGGGCGAGGAGATCTCCGCCTACGCCGGCGAAAGCGGTGCCGCCGTCATCGTGATGGGGGCCTTCGGCCACTCCAAACTGCGGCAGCTGGTGGTCGGCAGCACCACCGCCTACGTTCTCCACAGCGCCCCCTGTCCCCTGCTCCTGCTGCACTGATCACAGGCGCTCGACCCCGAACCCGCCGCCCACCTCGATGACGGACCCGGTGGCGTAGTCGAACGAACCCTCCGCCAGGGCGGCCACCGCGCGGCCGATGTCCTCCGGCGTGCCCCAGCGGGGCGTGAGCAGGAGCCCTTCCCCGATGAGGCGGTCGTATTTCTCCGTGACCGCCGCGGTCATGTCCGTGGCGATGACGCCGGGCTGCACGTCGAAGACGGGGATGCCGTAGGGGGCGAGGCGGACGGCGAAGCACTTGGCGGTCATGCTGAGGCCGGCCTTGCTGACGCAGTATTCCGGCCGGTTCGGGCTGGCCGCCCGGCTGGAGATGCTGGTGATGAACACCATGCGGGGCGGGGCGAGGCCCGCCTCCACCTGGGCGATCATGCGCTTCGCCACGGTCTGGCTGAAAAAGAACGGGCCGCGCAGATTGATCCCCAGGACACGGTCGTAACTCTCCGGGGAGCATTCCAGCAGGTCCGCCCGGACCAGCGGCGCGACCCCCGCGTTGTTCACCAGCACGTCCACCGACCCGAACCGCCCGATCACGGCTTCCACCATCGCCTGATGGGCGGCCAGATCGGAGAGGTCCCCGGCCACAGGCAGGCATTCCCGCCCCAGGGCCTCCACCTCGCGCCGGAGCTTCTCCAGATTGTCCTCCGGGTCGCCGGGGGCGTGCCGGGTGGCGACGCCGGCGATGTTGAAGCCTTTGGCGGCCAGGGCCAGGGCGATGCCCCGGCCGATGCCCCGGCTGGCGCCGGTGACGAGGGCGGTTCCCAGTGCGCTCACGGTGTCTCTCCCGGTTTGGCGGCGGCGCGCCGCAATCCCCGAAAAAAGGCGTAACGGTTTCCGGGGCCGGGTGTATAATAACTGCGGTGGATTGTGTCCATCAATCGGCGTGACACCGGTGTCCGGTCAGGAGAGCAGGCCATGCGCAGAACAGCGTTTGCGTTGGTTGGGGTGTTGCTGCTGGCGTCCCTCACGGGATGCCCCGCCTGGTTCAAGAAACCGAAAACGCCGGACGACCCGACCGTCCCCCCGGCCGTCAACCCCGAGTCGCCGGTGTTCTATTCGGCGGGTTCCGGATGGAACGCGCGGTATGCGGAAACGGACACGCCCGTGGCCGGATCCGATGACGGCGGCGCGGAAGACGAAACCCCGCGGGAGGTGGTGGAGCCGGATGTCATCCGCAGGGACGGCAACCTTCTCTACATCCTCAACCAGCACCGGGGCCTCACCCTGGTTGACTTGGACGCCTTCCAGATCCTCTCCAATGTCCCCGTGTCGGGGTACCCCCGCGACCTGTACCTGGAGGACGGGCGCGCTTGGGTGCTGACGGGATACGCCGCGGAGGTCACCAAGGGCGACGACGGGCTGCTCCACTGCACGATGGGCTCCCGGATTGTCGCGGTGGACGTGGCCGACCCCGCCGCTCCGCAGGTGCTCGGGTCCGTGTCCCTGCCCGGGGACTTTATTGACAGCCGTCTGGTTGGAAACGCGCTGTACGCCGTGTGCGCCGAGTTCTCCTATTCCTGGGAGGACGGGGTGGTTTCCTCGGAGGCCGTGAAGGAGCAGACCAGTTCCTCCTGGGTGACGAGTGTGGACATTTCCAACCCGGCCAGTCTCCGCCCGGTGGAGACGGTGCGGTTTGAGGGGTATGGCAGCCTGATCCAGGCCTCGGCGGACGCGCTGTTTGTCGCGTCGCCGGTCTGGGGCGACACGCAGACCACGACCATCCAGTACGTGGACATCAGCGATCCGGGCGGCCGGATGGCCGTGCGGGGCGCCTGCTCCGTTCCGGGGTATCTGGCGGACCGCTTCAAGATGG
Source organism: Candidatus Hydrogenedentota bacterium (assembly GCA_029554925.1). Taxonomy (GTDB): domain Bacteria; phylum Hydrogenedentota; class Hydrogenedentia; order Hydrogenedentales; family CAITNO01; genus JAAYBR01. The sequence goes on from JAKPUV010000936.1 coordinate 4,772, forward strand.
ACGCATGGAACGGCGCGCTCCGCGTGGTGTCGAACACTTGGTGGCCGGACCGCCAGACCTATGTGACCACGGTGGACCTCGCGAACCCCGACGCCCCGGCCGTGCTGGGGCAGACCACCCTCGCCGCCGCCGTGGGGGAAACGGCCTTCGCGACCCGGTTTGAGGGGCCCCGCGCCTATGTCGTCACCTACCTGACGAAGGACCCGCTGTTTGTGCTGGACCTCTCCGACCCGGCGGCCCCGGCGGTCACGGGAATGCTGGAGGTGCCGGGCTGGTCCACCCACATCGAGCCGCGCGGCGACCGGCTGGTCGCCCTGGGGGTGGACGACACGGACGGACGCAACCGCGTGTGTGTGAGCCTGTTCAACGTCGCCGATCCGGCGGCGCCGTTCCTGGTTCAGCGGGAGACTTTCGGGGACGACTGGTCCTGGTCCAGCGCCTACGGCGACGTGAAGGCTTTCACGGTGCTCGACAACCTCCTGATCGTCCCCTTCAGCGGCTGGAACGACAGCGGCGGCTACGACCGCCTCCAGTTTGTGGCCTGGACCCCGGACAGCCTCGGCCTGCTGGGGCATGTGGACCTCCGGGGGGGCGTCCTGCGCTCCTTCGAGTACAACGGCGGCTATTACGGCGTGACCAGCGAGGAGCTGGCGGCCGTCTCCGGCGACCTCGCCTCCCCCGCCGTCGGCGCGCGGATTGTCCTGGCGGAGTATGTGGCGGACTACCAGCCCCTCTCCCCCGGCCGCGGGCTCGAGACGCTTCAGTCATTCTCGGACGGCGCGGTCTCGGTGCGGCTGAACGTGGGCGGGGTGCCGGCCTCCGAGCCGGTGGAACTGACGCGCAACAGCCTGGTGAAGACCTTCGCGGTGGCCGACGGCATGATCGTCGCCGCCTCGGGATATGACTGGGAGGGCACGGGCCAGGGCTTCTACGAGGTCTTCCGCGTGAACTGCCCGCCCGGTGCCGCGGCCCCCGAGGTCGTCTGGAAGCAGCGGGTCGAGTTGAACCCCTGGTGGGGCGGCTGGCGGGGATACCCCATGCCCGTGGATGACGTCGGCATGCCGGAGGGGGCCGCGTCCGAGCCCGGCGCCGCGGGCGCTGCGAAGCGTGTGTACGGGTATTGGGGATGGTATGGCGGCGGGGAGGCGGCCGTCATGACCGGCAAGTGGCTGGGGCTGGTGGGCTACCCGACCCAGACCATGGGTCCTGCGGACGCGCCGGTCGCCCTGCCCGCGCTGGCGGTGCTGGACACCGAGACGGGCGTTGTGGCGGGCACGCCCCTGCTGGGATCGGCCGATGTGCGCGCCGTGGCGGGGGATTCGGGGGCTTTCTGGATCACGTCGTGCTACTCCGCGCCCGAGGACCGGGCCGGGCGCCCGCAGTGCGCCTATTATCTGCGGAGCCTGTCGCCGGACACGCTGGCCCTGGGCCCCGCGGCCAACGTGCCGGGGACCTTCCTGTTCCGCGACGCGGCCTCCGGGGCCTGGGTGTTTGAGGACACCCAGTACGGCGAGGGCTGGTCGTGGATGCGCATTCTGAACACCCTTGCGTGGGACGGCGCAGGCGGCGCGGTGACACACCTGTCGCGCCTGGAGCTTCCCGAAACCGCGGGCGAGCTGGCGGCCGCGGACGCGGCGGCGTTCTTCCTCACCTGGGGCGAGACGACCGGCATCGGCGCGGTCCGCGTGGGCGCGGACGGCGCGCTGGCCGACGGGGGCGGCATTGCGCTGACCGACGGCTATGCCCAGTTGGCGGGAACGCGGGGAACGCGCGCCTATGTGACCGTGTGCGGGGCGGCGCTCGCGCGGGTGGACCTCGCGGAGGGCGGGCCCGTGCTGGGCGACACCACCTACCTTGGCGGATACCCCCTCGCGCTTCGTTTCAGCGCGGAGGGCGTCTATGCGCCGCTGGGCTACGGGGGGCTGGCCCTGCTGCCCCAATAAACGGAACGACCGCAATGACAGCCGCCCCTTCCGGAGTCCGGAAGGGGCGGCTTCGTTTTTCCACAGATGCGGGGTCCGCTCAGGCGAGCAGCTCGTTCAGCTTGTCCATGATGAGCTTCTCAATGGCCTTCACGCGTTTGGGGGTGTCGGCCTCCACGCGCATGACCAGTTTGGGCGACGTGTTGGAGGCGCGCAGGAGGCCCCAGCCGTCGGGGAACTCGATGCGCGCGCCGTCTATGGTGACCACGTCGAGCTTCAGCTCCTTCTGGAAATACTCCGTGGCGCGGCGGACCACCTCGAACTTTTTCGCGTCCGCGCAGTTGACCTCCATCTCCGGGGTGCCGGGCCGCTCGGGAATGGTGGCGAGGTGCGCGCTCAGGGGCTGTTTTCCCGCGGCGACGATCTCCAGCAGGCGCGCGCCCGCGTAGACCGCGTCGTCGAACCCGTACCACCGGTGCTTGAAGAAGATGTGGCCGCTCATCTCGCCGGCCAGCTCCGCGTGGAGCTTCTTCATCGCCGCCTTGATGTGCGAGTGGCCCGTGCGCCACATGACGGCGTTGCCGCCGTGCTTGCGGATGTCCTCGTAGAGCCCCCGCGAGCACTTGACCTCGCCGAGGATCGTCGCGCCCGGCTTCTCCGCGAGGATGCTGCGGGCGAAGAGCGCGAGCAGGCGGTCGCCGGGCAGCATGTTGCCCTTCTCGTCGCAGCCGCCGAGGCGGTCCACATCGCCGTCGAACGCGATGCCGACGTCCGCCTTGTGCCTCTTGACCGCCTTGATGATGTCGGCCAGGTTGGCCTTCTTGGTGGGGTCGGCGTGGTGGTTCGGGAAGTTGCCGTCCACCTCGCAGAACAGCGGGATGACCTCGCAGCCGAGGGAGCGGTACAGGTCGATGGCGGTCAGGCCGCCGACGCCGTTGGCGGCGTCCACCACCACCTTGAGGGGCCGCGCGAGCTTGATGATCTGGCGGACGCGGCGGAGGTAGGCGGGCTTCATGTCCATGCGGGTGATGGTGACGGGCTTCGCCGGGGCCTTGGGGAACTTCCCCGCGGCGGCGATGCGGCCGAGTTTCTGGATTTCCTCGCCGTAGATGGTGGTCTTGCCGACGCCGACCTTGAGTCCGTTGTACTCCTTGGGGTTGTGGCTGGCCGTGAGCATGAGGCCGCCGTCCACGTCGAGGACCTGCATGGCGTAGTACAGCACGGGGGTGGGCACCATGCCGATGTCAATGACGTTCATCCCGCAGGAGGTGACACCGTCAATGAGGGCGCTGGCATAGGCCCTGCCCGTGAGGCGGCCGTCGCGGCCCAGCACGACGCAGTTGTGCTTCCGCTTTCCGCGCATGTAGGCGACGTAGGCCTTTCCGATGGTCTCCATCGAGGACTCGTCCAGGTCTTTTCCCGCGATGCCGCGGATGTCGTACTCTCGGAAGATTTCGGGGTTGATCTGCATGTCGGCCGTTCTCCTGTGGAAGTGTGCAAAGGGACGCTTGTGGTCGCGGAAAGTATACCCGAAGCCCCCGCGGCGGCCCAACCCGGACGCGGATTCGCCCCGCACGCCGGGAATCAGGCGCGGTCCAGCCGCTCCAGCCCGCGCAGGACCGCGACGGCAAACGCGGCGGCCCGCTCGATCTGGTCGGGCTCCACCAGGTCCGCGGTGTCTTCCGTCCACTGCCAGCCGCAGGGCACGCCGTCCTCGTCCAGCCCCACAATGCTGAGGGCGTTCCACCCCCCCGCAAGGACGGTGTGCGCGTCGGTGGCGACGCTGGTGAGGCGGACGGGGGGCACCGCCAGGGTTTCATCGGCTTTGGCCGCGGCGGCCCGCAGGAGGGCGCCGCAGGGCATGGCCACGGGCATCCCCTCGGCCACGGTGTGGCGAAGGGTACCCCGCCCGACGCTCTCCAGATTGACTACGTGGGTGAGGGACTTGTCGATCCCGGCACCCCCGAGAAGGGCGCGGATCCCCGCGCGGCCCCGGCCGTGCGCGCCGGTCGCCGCCAGCCAGACATCCGAGTCCTCCAGGGGCGTCTCGCGCAGCAGTTCCGCCGCGCGGATCAGCGCGGCGACCCCGGACGCGTTGCCGTTGGCCCCCGGCGCGTCGCCGCCCCAGGCGGCGGCGATGAAGTAGAGGACGGCGCCGACGCCGAGCACGGCGGCGGCGGTCCACCGAAACCAGGGCATGGCCGGATTCTCGGCGCCTCCGAGGACCGCGGCCCCCTCGACCACGCAGGTGGCGACGACCACGGTCATGGCCAGCAGCAGTAGCCGGTGCAGGGCGCGCTGGGCGGCGGCGGCGCCGGGGGCGGTCAGCAGCGTGGCGGGGCCGCTGTCGTAGCGCGCGGTGAGCAGAAAGACGCGCCGGGGCCGCTGCGATTCGAGGCGCGCGACCACATTGGCGGACTCGTAGGCGGGGAGCAGCCGGGAAAACACGGGACGGCCGGACCATTCGGCGAGAAAGGCGAAGGCCACCGCGCCGCCGTAGAGCGCCGCGGGCAGGGGCCACCAGACAGCGGCCAGAGCGACCAGCAGGAACTCGCCGAGATAGGAGGCGACGACCAGCTCCCAGTTGTCCACGCAGGAGAAGGGCTCTATTTCCGTGTCCGGCGTGACGGAGGAGAGCCGCCCATGGATGTATTCGGCGGCGCGCTCCTCCTCCTCCGACTGGCTTTCCCGGCCGGAAAGCGTCTCGGAAAGAAAGCGGACGTCCTCCATGACGCCCGGCGTCATGGCGTTCCCCGCCGGGCACTGGCCGGACTAGAGGCCGACCTGCATTGCATCCCGCTCGCTTTCGATCCTGGGCGTGTTGATCCACTCGGTGCCGCGCTCACGCCAGAATTGGAGGGCGCTTTCGGCGCGCGGTGTGGGCGCGCGCAGGTCCACCACGGTGGGGGACACAAAGATGAGCAGGTTGCGGTTTTCGGAGTCCGCCTTGCGGCTGCGGAAGGGAATCCCCAGCAGGGGTATCTTGCCGAGCACGGGCACGCGGCGCTCCGTGCTGCGCAGCACGCGGCTGGTGAGTCCGCCGATGACCAGGGTGGTGCTGTCCGGCACATAGACGATGCCGGTCTGCGACCGCGTGGAGAACACGGGCAGGTCGACGCCGCGGAAGTTCTCGATCCGGTTGACGTCCGAAACTTCAAGGGTGGTCAGGGTGAGCTGCACCATGTTGTCCGGCAGGATGGCGGGGGTGAAGTTGAGGTTCACGCCGACGTCGCGCCACTGCACCTGAAGCTGCGGCGGGTAGGGCGGCGTGATTTTCGCGTCCTGGAACGGAACCTGTCCGCCCGCCTTGATGACCGCGGGCTGGCCGTTGGCCACCAGGAGTTCCGGGCGGGAGATGAGGTCCGCGTCCGACTGGCGCTCCAGCGCGCGGATGGCGCCGTCTATGGTGCCGTAGGGGGTGTCAATGATGCTGAACGACAGCCCCGCGCCCTGCCGGTCCTGGAGCCCGTTGGCCAGATTGTTGTCCAAATCAGGCCGCAGGGGCGGCGGAAACAGGGTCTGGTTGGGGAAGGGCAGATTGAGGGTGCCAAACTGGTCCAGGGGGAGCAGGTTGGTGCGGGCCTCCTGGACGGACCCCGCCTGCTCGACGCCGCGGACGAAACGGACAAAGTTCAGGTTTGCCCCAATGTCGCGGATGCCGCGCTCATTGGCCTCGCTGATCCAGACCTTCACCTGCACCTGCCGGATGTCGGTGAGCGGCGGAGGGGGCGGCGGTGCGGGCGCGGCCTCGGCGGGCGCCGGAGCGGGGGCGGGGGCCGGGGCGGCCTCTGCGGGCGCGGGCGCGGGAGCGGGCGCGTCCTGGGCAAGCGCGGGAAACAGGCACGCCCCGATCACCGCCAGCGCAATGAACCCATGGCCAGTCATGCGTGTGCGGTTCATCGGTCTTCTCCCGGAATCTCGCCTGTGGTGGCGTCGGGTATCTGGCCGCCCAGCTCGCTGGTCACGCCCAGGTTCTTCAGGACGCCGGAAATGACGTCGCCGGGCCTCTTGGCGGCCGGCTCCTTTTCCTTCGCCTCCTCTTGGGGCGCGTCCCCCTCGGCGGCCTCCGCAAACCCGAAATCATCCGCCACCGTGTAGGACTTGCGCCAGACGTCGGCCTTCACCAGGAAGACCAGCTCCCTCCGGCTCTCGGAGTTGCTCTTGTTCCCGAGCACGCTGGTGACGGGGGTCTTCATGTCCTTCACCGCCGGAATCACGCGGGAAACCACGTTGGCGGCGGCGTTCTCCCCCTGGGTGAGCCAGGGCATCTGGCTGGTGTTGTTGGTCACCGTGTTGCGGTAGAGGCCGCCCATGACGAGCACCTGCCCGTTGCGCACCCACACGGTGGTGTCCACGCTGCGGGACACGAACTCGGGCACGCTGATGCCGACGGTGTTGGAGGAGAGGTTGCCGCTGCTGCTGACGGCGCGGCTGTCGAGGGCCACGGTGATGCGCTCGCCCTCCTCGCTGATCTCGGCCTGGAGCTTGAGCTGTACGTAGACGTCCTCCGTGGTGGCGGGGTTGCCGTCGTCGTCCACCACCTGCAGCGCGCTCACCGTGAGGGTGACGCCCGTGGGCCGGAACGCGGTGATCTGGTTCGCCGTGGAGCCGATGACGACGGTGTTCTCAAAGGGCACGTCCTGCGTGGTCTTGATGACCGTGGGCACGGCGGCGGCCACGGGGACCATGACCTTCGGCTGGGAGAGGATGAAGGCGCGGTTCTGGTCCACCAGCGCCTGGAGGACCACCTCGAAGTCGCCCCAGTGGTTGCTGAGGTTGTCGAAAAGCACGGTAAGGCCCGTGCTCACCGAGCTGGGGAAGGTGTAGGCGGCGGAGGTGATGTTGCCGTTGCCGCTGGCGACACGGCCGTAGGGGCGCGGCTCGTTGCGCTGCTTGAAATAGGCGCTGAGGCCGGTTTCGCTCCCTTTCGAGGTTTGAAACTCTATGATTTTCACGGCCACGTTGACCTGCTTCTGCTCCTGGGCGCGCGCGCCGGGCGCGAGCCCCAGAAGCAGCAGCAGGACCGCCGCCGCTCTAAAGGTGCCGCTGGGGGTCATGGGTGACTGTGTCCCTCCTACCGCCTGAACGTTCCCCGGCATTCGTGGCGGACGATGTTGTTGATGTCGTCAAAACGCGTGAACTGCACGCTGAAGGCCCGCACCTCCCCCGGCTGCAGCGCGCCGAGGGCCACGGTCTGCGTGTCGTAGACCAGCTGGCCGAGCCCGTAGATGGTCACCATGACGCGGACGTCCTGAAGGGGGGTGTCCCCGACATTGACGGCCTGGCCGCTGACGTTGTAGTCCCGCTGCTGCGCCACGGCCTGCCATCCGGAATACCGGCCGCTGCGGAACGAGGCCACGTTGAAGATGCGCAGGGGCTCCGCCTGGCGGAAACGGCGCTCCGCCTCGACGGGATCCAGGACGGTCCAGGAGCCGTCGGCCTCTTTGGCCATGCGGGTGCGCACCAGAGTGTCCTGCTCCAGTCCGGGCCAGCGGGCCAGCAGATTCCGGTAAACCTCCCCGGCCTGGGGGTACTCGGCCCGGTCCCAGCGGAGCGCGGCCAGTTCGAGGCCGGCCGACATGTCCTCCGGATGGGCGGCAAAGGCGGCCTCCAGCTCCGCGATCCGGCGGTCGCTCTCCCCTTTCTTCTCCTCGGGGGCGGCGTTCTGCTGGGTCAGCTTCGCGACGTATTCCCGGCTTTCGGCGGAAAAGGCCCCCTCGGGGGCCATGGACAGGTGCTGGTTGAAATGGTCCAGCGCCTGCTGGTATTCCCCCACCATGTAGTAGGCGACGCCGAGGTGATGCCGGGCCTCTATGCCCGCCGCGTCGGCCGGAAACTGGGTGACAATCTGCTGAAGCCGCGGGATGGCCAGGGAATACTGGCCCCCCTTGACCATGCGCCGCGCCTGGGCGAGCTGCTTGGCGGCGCCGTAGTCTTCCAGGGCGTGGGTTTCGGAGACGGGCCCCTTTCCCATGGGGGAGGACCACTCCGTGGTCCTTTTGGCGCCGGCGCAGCCGGACCCGGCCAACAGCAGGGCCGCCATGACAAGACTCCCCGTGAAGGAAAAGGCCGCGTGCCCGGCAAGCCGCCGGAGCCCCAAAGCATCGGAAAAGCCCAAGGCTCACTCCTTCTTCTTTATGCGTTCGAGGATCTTCCCGGTCAGATCCTCAACGGGGACCTCCATTCCTATCTCGGCCAGATAGCCCTTGGCGACAACCAAGTCGTGTCCCGTGTCTTTGGCGACGGCCGCAATGGCCTTCACCACGCGCTCGCTGGCCTGGCTGATCAGCAG
>JAKPUV010000944.1 GCA_029554925.1 Candidatus Hydrogenedentota bacterium
AAGGTCCGCCGCCGGTGCGGCCTCTGATTCCGGAAGGATGGCCGGCGCGGCGACACCGGGAAGGGGCGCGGATGCCCGGGCCGCCGCCGGTGCGGAAAGGTCCTCCGGCCGCTCCTTCCTCCTTGGGGCCTTTCTTGTGCCATGGACGAAGGGGGAGCGGGAAGGCGCGGTCTCCTGGATCCTGGGCCAGGATCCCTTCGCCCTGGGCGGGCTCGTGGACGTCGTCTCCCCCATGGTCTATCACCGCATGGTGGGACGGTCCCCCGCCTGGGTCGGGGAGATGACCGCCTACTACCGGGAGACCATGCCGGCCGCCGTTTGGCCGATCATCCAGTCCGAAGATACGGGCGCCGCGGAGTTCCTTGCCGCTGTAAACGCCGCCGCCGCCGGTGGTGCGGACGGCATCCTGGTCTATTCCTACCGGGGCATGAAGGCGGACCTCTGGGCGCCGCTGCGCTCCTTCCGGCTCCGGAAAAACCTGCTGCCGAATCCCGACCTCACCATTCCCGTCCGGGCGTCGGCACCGCCGGGCTGGACGGGCTGCACCGCCGCCCGGACGGACGATCTGGGGAGCCGCTGCTTTGCCAAACCGGCGGCGGAACTGGATAACAATCCCCTGGTCATCCGGCGCCCACCGCTGTCGCCGGGGGCGTCGCTCCCCCTTGCCGCCGGATCGAGTCCGCCGGTTTCCGAGCCATCGGGACCGGAGCCTTTAATAGCGGAAACGGCGCCGGCCGGCGCCGGGGGGGAAGACAAAGGCGCGGTGGTTAGCGCGACAAAGACAGTTGCGGCCCGAAAAGACAAGCAGGTTGCGGAAGGCGCTGCCCGGGCCGTCTCCGGGGAGGGCGTAAAACGGGGGTTGACGGTCGCCGTGCCCGCGGAAGCTGGGCCGGTCGGCGGACCGGGAGCGGTGGGCATCCGGGCAGGCCGGGACGGGCGGGACGAGTGGCGGGCGCCGCTGCCGCCTTGCGTGCCGGGGCGTGATTACCTCTTTTCCGGATATTTCTACCGGGATTACTGGGAAAACGGCGTCTATGCGAAAGTCCGCGTCTGGGGTCGGGAAATCAAGCTCGACAGTCATTTGCAGTCCAAAAGGTGGCAGAACCTTCGGGGTTGGGTAACCTGTCCCGGCGGCAGTCCGAAGAAAATGGGTGGGGAAGGACGTCCCTCCGGCGGCAGTGGCGACGGAAATGCCCACGGCGACCCGGGCGGTGCCGCGGGCAATCACTTTGTCTTTGCCAGCGATCAGGCGGGAAAGAACTTCTGGATGACCCGGCCGCTGCTGACACCGGTCCCGGCGCCCGCGGCGCCGGCAAAACTGCCTGTGGGGGGTGAAATGGCGGCGGCAAAAACGCGGGCCCATCGGCCCACCGCCACGGTGCCCCAGGATACCGCCCCGGCAGATACCCGCTCCGGACCGGCAAGGAGTGATGGGGAGGCGGTTATGGCTGCTGTTGTCAAGGATCTGCCGGTGCCCGCGGCGGGTCAGACGACTAAAGAAAGCGGCGCCGGCGGCCGGCTGGCGAACGCGGATGGTGATGCGACCGCCTGGTTGCCGGCGGGGCTCTACGAAGACTTTTTCCCCATCGGCGTTTACGGTGCCGGTAAGGAAGACCTGGCGCAGCTCCGCCGCCTCGGCCTCAACACCGTGGTCATCGGCGGGCGCGGCCCGGCCCTGCGGAGCGCCGTGGCGGCCTGCCACGCGGCGAATTTCCGGTACGTCCTCGCCACGCCCCACGATCCCGAT
>JAKPUV010000955.1 GCA_029554925.1 Candidatus Hydrogenedentota bacterium
TTCCCGCCGTCCGCGCTGCGGACCATCCGCACCTTGCCGTCGTTTGAGATGTGGCCGCTCCGGTCGCCGGAGTAGACGACCAGCAGGTCGCCGTTCGGCGCCTGGGCGATGCTCGGCCAGCCGCAGAAGCGGCCCGGCTCGCGGGCGATGACCTCGGACACCGGCGCGGCGGAAACGGCGCCGCCCGCCAGAAGCAGCGCGGCGGCAAGAGGCAAAAGCGCGGAACGGGACATTTGGAGAGCCTCCCGTGGTTTGGGGGGACAGTATAGGGCAGGGGAATGGGCGGTGTGAAAAATCTGCAAGGGGGCACCCGGGAGTGCGCAAGAATTTCCCAGGGCAGAGGGCGGTAATGGGAAGCGTTCTTCTTTGCGGCCCCTCGCTTTGCGTTGAAGACTTTTTAACGCCAAGGCGCGGAGACGCCAAGAGGCAAAGGGTAAGCTCCCGCCTCCGTCACCCCCGCGAACGCGGGGGTCCATGCCTACAACGCGCGGCGCAACCCGCTGAAACAAGATGGGTTCCCGCTTTCGCGGGAATGACGGTCGGGGGCGCGGGATGAGAAAATGGTGGGTCGTAGACACACAGGCCATGGCCCGGATGTCCGCGAACAGCGTCTTGGAAGGCCCCGACAGCGGAGGCGCTTGGGCCGGTGGATTGGCACGGGGCTTGCCCATGAACCCGCAGCGAGACCGTTGCGCAACAAGGAGCACATGCCATGAACAACGAAACGAACACCGGGTGGCTGCGGAAATCCTGGATCAGCCCCCTGCTGACGGGCTGTTTTGTCGCCACGGCGGGCACGGGGGTCGTCATGCTCCTGCATGTCCGGGGACTCATGCCGGTGGTCAAGCCGCTCCATGAGGGCATAAGCCTCCTCTTTCTGGTCGCCGGGCTGCTGCATGTCCTGGTGAACTGGCGGCCGCTGCTCCGGTATTTCCGGGAACGGCGCGAGGCGTGGGCGGCCCTGGGAATCGCCTGCGCGGTGGCTGTTGCCCTGGCCGTGATGGGCGCGCTGCACGGGGACACCCGGCCGCACGGCCCCGAATTCCCCGGCGGCCCGCCGCCCCAACAGCAGGCGGCCCCCGCCGCAGAGTAGTCCGGAAGGCGTATGCTTTCACGCGGGGATCGCCGCGCGCGGCCCGCCGAACGCAACCGACAGGAGAGACGGACATGTCCGAGAAGAAACGCCCGTGGTGGCAGTACCTGCTGGCCGTGGTGGGCGCGGGGTATCTCTTGGCCGGGGCGGCGTGGGGGGTGTACGCCCTCGCAAAGCGCCCCTCCCAGCAGCGGGGCCCGTCGGAGATCGCCGCGCACCCGGAGCGCGCCGGGGAGATTTTGGCGCGCGAGCGCGCGGAGGAGCTGAGGCAGCGCCTCGGCCTGAGCGACGAGCAGACGGCAAAGGTCGCCGAGGTGCTGAAGGCCGGGGCGGAGGCCCCCCCGGGACCGGAGGCCATGCGCGCCGTGATGGAGAAGGTGCGGGAGGTGCTCACGCCCGAGCAGCGCGAGAAGATGGGTGACGGCCCTGGCGCCCTCGGTCCGCCCCCGGGCATGCGGGGCGGACCCGGCGGCGGCGCGGGGCGGCGCGTTTCCCCGGAGCGTCTGGAGGCGCTGAAGGAGCACATGACGCCCGAGCAGCAGCAGAAGTTTGACGCGGGGATGAAACGGATGCAGGAGCGCAGGGGCCGTTTTGGCGGCGGCCCCGGCGGCGGCCGGGGTCCCGGCGGAATGCCGCCCGGCCCGCCCCCCGGCGGGGGCCCGCCCCCGCCGCCCGTGCCCTGACCTGAACACCATGACCTTCCCCAAGGAGAGCCTGAGATGAAATCCCGTGGATTCACCCTGATCGAGCTGCTGGTCGTCATCGCCATCATCGGCATCCTGGCGTCCATCCTGCTGCCGGCGCTGGCGCGGGCGCGCGAGGCGGCCCGCCGCGCGTCCTGCCAGAACAACCTCAAGCAGTGGGGTCTGATCTTCGCCATGTACAGCAACGAGGCGCCTGGGGGCGCGTTTCCGTCGCTCCAACTGGAGCCCGGCTGCGGGCACCGGCCCTGCTTCGCCTGGGCCGCGCGCATGAGCGCCGTCTACCCCGAATACCTGACCGACCCGGCGATCCTGTTCTGTCCCTCCGACGCCGAGGACCGGCTGGAAAACCACGTCACGGCCGACGGCCGGCTCACGCTGATCAACAAGGTGCCCGGTGGGCGGCAGGAGGGCGTGGAGGCCGCCGACGCCAGCTACACCTATGTCCCCTGGGTGCTCGACCGCGTGGCGGACACGGACCCCCTCGACCTCGACATGCACCTCATGATGCATCTTGTGGAGGCCGCCGAAGTCATCGGCATCTCCGACGAGGACGTGGTAAACCTTTCTGAGGCGCCCCAGCAGATTATCGAGACCATGCGCGACCTGTTCTTCTCCACCATGCCCCTGCGCGACGATCCGGAGGGCTTCCTGAAGGCGGTGGACGCCGACCGGTCCGTTTCCCCCGGCAACGGCAACGGCGGCGGCGACACGGTGCGCCGTCTCCGCCAGGGGATCGAGCGCTTCCTCATCACGGACATCAACGACCCGCACGCCTCCGCGGGCGCGGCCAGCGAAGTCTTCGTCCTGTACGACAACATCGGTGTCGCGGCGGCCCAGTTCAACCACGTTCCCGGCGGGTGCAACGTCCTCTACATGGACGGCCACGTTGAGTATGTCCGCTACCCGGGAAAGCCCCCGGTGAACGCCAAGATGTCCGCCGTCATGCGCATCTTCGACCTGCCCCACCCTTGAAGCGCGGCGACGGGCTTAAGTAAGCCCCTCGCGGCGCGTGGTGGAGCCTGGGCGGGTCCGGCGGGAGTATTCGTCGTAGGTCTCCGCGAACTCCTCCTCCGCATCCAGGAAGGCGGCCACCACCGCGGGGTCGAATTCGGTCCCGGCTCCGGAACGGATCATGCCGGCCACCTCGCCGTGGGACATGGCCTGCTTGTAAGGCCGGCGGCTGCGCAGGGCGTCATACACGTCCGAAACGGCCATGATCCGCGCGCTCAGGGGGATGCCCTCCCCCCGGAGGCCGTCGGGATAGCCGCTGCCGTTCCACCGCTCGTGGTGCGACCGCGCGATGGCGATGCCCACGCTGAGGAAGGTGTTGCGGGGGTCCTGGCGGCGCGCGGCCTCCAGCGTCCGCGCCCCGATGTGGGCGTGGTTCTTGACCACCTCGTACTCGTGCGGGGCGAGGCGTCCCGGCTTCGTGAGGATCTTGTCCGGAATGGCCACCTTGCCCACGTCGTGCAGCACCGAGGCGCCGCAGAGGTTTTGGATGTACTCCTCGGTCATGCCCTCGCGGTGGCGGGGCGACCGGCTCAGGCGTCCGCAGAGGATCCCGCAGAAGGCCCGGGTGCGTTCCACATGGTAGCCCGACTCGTCGTCCCGCGACTCCGCCAGTTTGGAGAGGGCGGTGATCGTGGCGAACTGCGAGTCGGACAGCTCGCGCATCTTCTCGCGCACGAGCCGCTCCAGGTCCCGGCGGTGCTCGTCCAGCTCCCGGATGGTCCTGCGCAGCAGCAGGTGCGTCTTCACCCGCGCGGTCACCTCCTCAATCTGGAACGGCTTGGTGACATAGTCCATGCCCCCCGCCTCAAAGGCCTTCACCTTGCTTTTCACGTCCGAGAGCGCGCTCAGGAAGAGCACCGGCACGTCGTGCAGCGCCGCCTCCCCCCGCATCCTGCGGCAGACCTCGTACCCGTCCATCTCCGGCATGAGGACGTCCAGCAGCACCAGGTCGGGGGGGTCCTTCGCGGCGGCCTTGAGCATCATGGCCCCGGAGGAAAACAGCCGCACCTCGTGGTGCCCCCCCTCCAGGATGCCGTCAAGAAGCTTCAGGTTTTCCGCCGTGTCATCCACGACCATGATCAAAGGCCTGTCGCTCCGGGCAGACATGTCCGCACCCCCCTTGCTGTCAGCGTCACGGGCCGACCCCGCCGGAAACCTCTCCGCCGGGACACCAAATCAGGCCGCTCCTCTGTCCAGTCGCTGTGTCGGTGGCGTCAACTTCTCGCGCCCTGTGTCCGGGAAGATGGAAGACACCCGGAACCTCCGCGCTGTCCGCGTCACCCCCGTGCCTGCGGACCCCGCCGGGTTCCATCTTCCACCGCCGAACCCAAGCGCACCATTTTTGCACTTCTAGGCCGCATTGTCAAGGTTTTTCGGCGCCCCGCATCCTGAAAAGGGGGTCACTGCCCGGCGGCGAGCACCTCGATGGTCGCGTGGACAATGCCCAGCTCCGGCGGAATGAGGGCGTGATAATGCGCCGCCGGCCGGGGCACGGCGGCGGCAAGGGACACTGCGGCGGCCCGGCGGCCCGGGCCGACCTCCCACACATGCAGGTCCGTGACCCGCGTGCCCGCGTCCGCCTCCAGATGCTCCCGCAGCCGGTCCAGCAGCTCGTCGGAAACGCGCATGTCGAGGAGCACCCGCGCCGTCGCCAGAAGCAGCCCGCGGGACCACACGGCCACCAGGACCGCCCCTATGACCCCCATCACGGGGTCCATCCAGTTCCATCCCAGATACTTGCCCGACAGGAGCGCCAGAATGGCGAAGACCGAGGTCAGCGCGTCCGCCAGCACGTGCAGGTAGGCGGAGCGGAGGTTGTGGTCGTGGTGATGATGATGGTCATGGTCATGTTCATGTCCATGAGGATGGCCGTGGGAATGCCCGTCGCCGCGGCCGAGGATGACCACGGACACGCCGTTGACCAGAAGCCCGACGACCGCCACCAGGATGGCCTTGTCAAAGGCGATGGCAACGGGGAACAG
>JAKPUV010000958.1 GCA_029554925.1 Candidatus Hydrogenedentota bacterium
GCTGGCCGTGCGGGGGGTCCGGTTCACGGGGCTGCTGGGCGGGTTCATGGCCGCCGCGGGCACCCTGGTGCTGGCCATGGCGCTGTGGGCGCCCGGCGCGGCGCTGGCCTTCATGCGCTTCAAGGAGATGGCCCTCTACTCGAACAACGCCTACTGCCTGGCCTTCGCGCTGCTGGCCTTCGCCGCCCTGACGGCGGCGGCGGCCACCCTCTGCCGCGCCCTGCGCCCGGCGGAGATGGTGGGCGGCCTCATGCTGCTCTGGGCCGCCATTCTCTGGGGCATGCACCTCTATGTGCCCGGCGGGGTCTATGCCCCCGTGTGGGTGGTGGTCTTCGGCGCGCTCCAAATGGCCCTGCTGGCCTGGGCCGGGCGCGGCGGGCGCGAGTGCGCCCCCGGCGCGCTGGCCGGGGCGGCCGCCCTCACCGTGCCGTCCGTCCTCATCGTCTTCCCCATGATCCCCATCGTCGGCTACGCGCTCACGGCCATGGGCGCGTTCAGCGTGGCGGCCATGCTGGTCCTGCTCTTCTTCCAGCACACGCCGCTGCTCGCCGCCACCGGGGACCGGTTCCGCCGGTGGGCGCCGGGCGCGCTGGCCCTCGCCGGACTGCTGGTCTACGGATTCGCCTTCTACACGAACCTGCCCGGACCCCGCACGCCCAAGCTGAACTTCCTCTCCTACGCGGTGAACTTTGACAAGGGCGAGGCCTGGTGGATCAGCGCGGATCCGGAGCCGGACGAGTGGACCTCCCAGTTCTTCGCCCCCGGCACGTCCCGCGCGCGCATCGGCGAGCTCATGCCCGGCAACGAGCGCGAGTACCTCAAGGCCCCCGCGCCCCTGGACCCGCTCGGGCCGCCGCGCATCGAGGTGTCGTCCGACCGCGTCGAAAACGGCCGCCGCATCGTCGAGGGGCGGTTCATCTGCCCGCGCGACGGGCAGCATGTGGCCGTGCGGGCGCTGTCGGACGCGCCGGTCCATGCCGTCACCGTGGCGGGCATGGAACTCGGCACCGGAAACCCCTTCTCCTTCCACCTGCGGCTCATGGACAAAAACGGGGTTGCCCTGCGGCTGGAGACCGACCCCGGCGCGCCCATCGTGCTGGAGGTCCGCGAGAGCTCCTACGGCATCCCGTCGTTCCCGGAAGTTAAGCCCCGCCCCGACTGGATGGCCACCGAACCCAACCGCGTCCTCGACCACCGCCGCCCCCTCCACAGCCACCACACCCTCACCCTCAGCACCATTGACCTCGGCACGGACGAGCAGGACCGGCAAAGACTGGAGGCGGATAAGCGAGTGGAGTGGGAAAGCGTTCCAGTAAATTGTCTGGGACCTCATTTGCCCGTCCTCTGACCGGACGGCCCCAGCCTGGGCAATCGAACTAAAGTGTCCGGTGAGAAGGAACGTATGCCCCTTGTGCCCATGAGTTGGTGTTGTTTGTCCCAACGACTGCCGTGTGGGTACCGTGCTGGGGGATTCCTCGGACTCACCGCGCATCCATGAGCTGGTTCTATTTGTCCCAACGGGACATCCGAATATAGCCCAGGGCAGGCCGCCGCCCGAAGGGCCAGGCCTGCCCTGGGGAGAAGCCCCCCCCAAAAAGACTTGCCCTGAAGGGGCAGCCGAAATTGCGGCGGGGAGTGCCGCGCCGGCTTTGGGGAAACGCGCGGTCCCAGTCGTTTTTCGCGGACCCCCGCGCGGGCAAGCCCACGCGAAGAAAGGCGGCAGCAAGCTGCCGCCT
>JAKPUV010000968.1 GCA_029554925.1 Candidatus Hydrogenedentota bacterium
GCGAATTGTGCAAAAACTCCCTGGCCAACTTCAAGGTTCCGAAAAAGTTCTTTATCCGGCCGATGCTGCCCCTCCTGGCGAGCGGCAAAGTGAACAAGATGGCCCTGAAAGAGGAAATCGCAGAAATGACGAAAAAGTAACGGGGAGATCTTTCTTTTGAATCTTCAATAAAAACAGACGCTTGTCAGATGTGTAGTTTCTGGCCGTTTTCGCTGGGCGGGGGCATTCTCTTCGCCCTCGACCGGATCACGGTGCTGCTGCTGAAGAAGCCGGGCATGGGCTTCGGCGATGTGAAGCTGCTGGCCATGCTGGGGGCCTTCCTCGGCTGGAAGGGCGCGCTGGGCATCCTCATGCTGGCGTCCATTCTCGGCAGCGTGGTGGGGCTGGCCATGCTCGGCTGGCTCCGCGCGCGGGGCAAGACCCCGGCCGCGCCCCCCGCCGACCCCGCATCCGACCCGCCCGAGGCGATCGCGGGCGGCGGCGGCGACGACGAGGAGATCACGCTGGAGGGGCACTACCTCCCCTTCGGCCCGTACCTCGCCGTCGGCGGGCTCCTTTATCTCTTCTTCGGTCCGGAACTCATCGCCCTCTACTTCAACATCCTCCAGTCCCCCGCCGGGACCCCGCTGCTCCCGTAGGCGGGGGAGTCCTTCATGGAACGGCCACGCATCACCCGCATCCCCCTGCCGAGTTCGCTGCCCATGGGCGGGGTGAACGTGTTCCTGTACCGGGGGCGCGAGGCGCTCACCCTGTTTGACACGGGGGTGCTGACGGACGAGGCGTACGCCGCGCTGGAGGCGGGGCTGGCGGCGGAGGGGGTCGGGGTGCGCGATCTGGAGCGGATCGTGCTCACGCACCACCATTTCGACCACATCGGCCTGCTGCGGCGGCTGGCCGAGGCGTCGGGCGCGCAGACCTGCGGACACCCGGACACCCTGGAATGCCTCCGCATGACCTACCAGTTCGACGGGGCCTACCGGGAATACTACCGGGCGCTGTTTCGGGAGATGGGCGTGCCGGGGGAGGAGATCGAGATGTTCATCCGGGGCCGCGAGCGGCTCCGCCAATATCTGGACGTGTACAGCGTGGACCGCTTTCTGGCGGACGGGTCCGTGCTGGACGGGTTTACGGTGCATCACGTGCCCGGGCACTCCCCCACGGACACCCTTTTCCTCCACGCCTCGGGGGACACCATCGTGGGCGACCATGTTCTGGCCACGGTGACGCCCAATCCCATTCTCCGGCGGCCTTTCGCGGGCCGCGAGCGGGTGAAAACGCTGGTGGAATACCGGGAATCCCTGACGAGGACCCGGAGCCTGCCCATTTCCTGGTGCCATCCCGGCCACGGCGAGGGGTTTGGCGACGCGTCTGCGGTGGTGGACGCTATTCTCGCCCGCCAGGACCGGTGCTGTGAACGCATTCTGGCCCTCCTGCCGGCGGCGGGGATGACCCCCTACGAGGCCATGCGGGGGCTCTATCCCGCCCCCTCCCCCGCCCTCATGTTCTTCCGGCTGTCCGTGGCGGCGGGCCATCTCGAGTGGCTGGAGACGCTGGGCAAGGTGCGGCGGGAGCAGGAAACGGGGGGCGCATCGCGGTATCATGCGGTGTCCCCAGAAGCAAAGGAGACCCCATGACCGCCCCCCAGCCCCCCGCGCTGCTGCCCTTCGCCCCCGCTTATTTCGAGCGCCTCTGGGGCGGCACCCGTCTGGCCCCGTCCCCCTCCGCCACACCCATCGGCGAGGCGTGGCTCGTGTCCGACCACGCGGAGTGCCAGAGCGTGGTGTCCGCGGGGCCGCACGCCGGAAGAACCCTGGGGGAACTGGTCCGGGAATACGGCGCGGCGCTCCTTGGAACGGCGGCGCGCACCACGCGGGACGGGCGTTTTCCCCTGCTGCTGAAGCTCATTGACACGGCGGACCTGCTTTCCGTGCAGGTGCACCCGGACGACGCGACGGCGCTGGCGCTGGGGGAGGCCGACGGCGGCAAGACGGAGATGTGGCATGTGCTGGAGGCGGCGCCGGACAGCCGCATCTACTGCGGGCTGGCGCCGGGCGGGGACGCCTCCACCTTCCGTTTGGCCATGGAGTCCGGCATGGTGGAGCCGTTGCTTCGGTCCCACGCGGCGCGGCCGGGGGATTCGTTCTTTGTTCCGGCGGGCATGGTGCATGCCATCGGGAAGGACATCCTGCTGGCGGAAATCCAGCAAAATAGCAACATTACCTACCGGGTTTTCGACTGGAACCGGGTGGATGCCTCAGGAAAGCCCCGGCAACTGCACCGGGAGAAGGCCCTTGCGGCGACCCGTTTCGACATGGACTGCCCGGGTCCGTCCCCTGCTGAGGTCTGTTCCGAAGACGGGCGGATCCGGGAACTTCTTTGTTCCTGCCCTTTCTTCACCGCCGAACGCCGCCAGGCATCGGGGGAGGCGGTGTGGGAGAAAGACGACCGTAGTTTCCACATTTTTCTCGCGGGGGACGGGGGCCTGGAACTGGCAACGGATTCGGAGCGGGTGTGTCTGGCGCGGGGGACGGCGGCACTGGTGGCGGGGTGGGTTGTCCGCTACTCCACCCACGCCCCGTCTCCCTATCTGGTATATTCTGTTCAAGAGGCGATGTATTGACCATCGGTCGGCGCTGATAGACAGGTGAGGCGGCAGGGTTTGCAGTTTTGAGGTGCCTTCCAGGATCTTTCGTGGTGGCGGGCGAGGGAAATCGTTCCAAATTGGACCGTTTTGTGCGAGCAGACAAAGGTTCTACCACTTCATTTACAGAAGTCGGCAGGAGCCGATTTGGGTGACTTCTAGGGCGTGAGGCTGGCAACAAGGGCAAGGGGCTGTGGATGCACCCCGGTGATGCAGAGTTGGTCGCAAGGAGCGTCTCAGGGGACGCCGAGGCATTCGGCGTCCTCGTGGGACGGTACCAAGGGGCGGTGTACGCGACGGCCTACTACTACGCGGGCCGGTACGGGGCGGCGGAGGACATAGCGCAGGAGAGTTTTTGGGCGGCCTACCGGTCGCTGAGACAGTTGAAGAACCCCGGAGAATTCGGGGCGTGGCTCAAGGGAATCACCACGCGCACCGCGGCGAACTGGCTGCGCAAGAACCTGTCGCGCGTGCGGCGCGAGGTGACCCTTCCCCCCCGGGCGACCCTGTCCTTTGAGGACGGCGGCCGCGGCCCCGAAACGGAGGCGACGGCGGCGGAGGAGTTGGAGCGCGTTTTTCGCGCGGTGGACGCCCTTCCCGAGCGTTACCGCCTGCCGGTGATTCTCCGGTACATGCAGGAATTGAGCCACGAGGAGATCGCGCGGTTCACGGGGGAGACCCCGGAGGAGGTGCGCGGCGTCCTTCACCGGGCCCTGACGCAGCTGCGCGAGGCCCTGGGCAACACAAAGAAAGTTAGGGAACGGACTTGGCGACGTGCGAACGGGTAAAGAAGCTGCTGCCGGGACACCTTGACGGGGACGGCACGGCTGCGGAGCGGCTGGTCGTTGACCAGCACGTGTCCACCTGCTCCGACTGCGCGCTGGAACTGGAAATCACGCGCGTCGTCGCGGCGTCGCTCTATGAGATTTTCGCCCCGGAGCGGCTCACCCACGACCTGACGGGTCCGGTGCTTGCGCACCTGCCGCAGATGGAGCCCGCCGGCCCCCTCCACGACCTGACCGAGCGGGTGAAGCACCCGCGCCGCCGCGGCCTGGTGGCGCGCTGTTTCTCCTGGGTGCCCGCGGGCGCGATGATGGTGATGGCGGTGCTGGTCATGGTGCTGTGGATCGCCTGGCCCCGGCCGCAGCCGCTGGGTGCGGCTTCGGTGGGGATGGTGGTGCACCGCGAGGGGCGCGCCAGCCAGACCAGCAGTGCCACCATGAGCAGCAGGGCGGTCCGGCTGCGGGACGGGGTGGTCCCCGGAACGGTGTACGAAACCCCCGAGGGGGCGGCGCTGATCCTCGCCCTGAAGGGGTCGACAGAGGTGCGCCTGTTTGAGAACAGCCGCATGCGGGTAAACCACGACCGCAGCCTGCATGTGGAGGCGGGCACGGTTCACCTGAACGTGGGCAAGGGCCAGCAGTATTTCCGCGTGGGAACGCGGGACGGCCAGATCACGGTGTTTGGAACGGAGTTCGGCGTGGAGATCCTGCCGGAGACGACGCGCGTCACCGTGGTCCGGGGGGAGGTGCAGGTGGAGAACCGGAACACCTTCACGGTGCTTCGGGACGGCGAGGGGACGCTTCTCGGGAGAGACTTCAAGGAGCTTGTCGCCTACCGCACGGACACCTCCGAGATGGAGGGCCGGGTGGCGGCGCTGAACGCGCGGGTGGACGGGGACATCGCCTATGCCGGCGGCGCCAGCACCGCGAAGGGTACGGGAACCCTCCGCGCGGAACGTGTCTTCGTTGTGGAGACCCGCAAACAGTCCGTCCGCGCCCTGCATTTCCGGTGGAAACCCGGGAACACGTCCCTTGAACGCTCCGGGTACGATGTGTATGTCTCGGACAACAGCCTGCGTCCGGTGTTCAAGGGCAGGATTGAGGGGTGGATGCTTTCGGACATCCGGTCCACCTCGTGCTCCCTGGCCCTCCCGGCCGATGTGGCATGGCGGGACATAGGCCTGCTGCACATCATGGTGCTGCCCGACTTCGTGTCCGGGCGGCTGGAGACGAACTTTACCGAGGTGTACGCCACCACCTACTGAGTGGGGCGCGTGTCGCGTCACAGTTGAATCTTGGCCGTCATATCGGTTTTGAGGCGGGCGGAGTCCGGTGCCGGACATCTGCCTCACGTCACCCCTTCCCAAGAGTACCTGCTCTTCGGCGCCGGTGCCCGCCTCCCAGCACTCATTTGATGACGGCTTTTTTTGAGAGTCGGGGCGCGACCGTCCTTTCCCGGACATCTGCCTCACGTCACCCCTTCCCAAGAGTACCTGCTCAACCGGGACCGCGGCGGCCGCCCCCGCTCTCAAAGAGTACCCTCTCTTCTCCCCTCCCCAGCATCCCTGTTTCCTTCCCCCGCCCTTGAGCCCCCCGCGCTGTTTTATCTACAATGGACAGCGCCAGATTTTCCGGAGCGCCTTATGTATCGGCATCCTCCGGTGACCGGGCCACAACAGGGAGACAACAGATGCTCAACCTTTCCCGCCGGTGTTTTTCGCGGAAGCCATTCGGGCTGGCCGCGCTCCTTCTGGCGGTGTCATTTTCGGGATTCGCGCAGGACGCCGCGGAGGAGCCCGGCCTTTCGGGAACCATCAAGGAGGCCGTGAGCCGGGTGAAGCCCGCGCTGGTGCGCATCCATGTGGTGGACACCTACTACGACGACGGCAGGGAGCTGAAGAGCGAGTCTTCGGGCAGCGGCGCGATCATCCGGGAGGACGGCCACATCATCACCAACCACCACGTGGCCGGGCACGCGAAGCACCTCAAGTGCACCTTTGCGGACAAGACGGAGATGGAGGCCGAGCTGGTGGGGACGGACCCGATGACCGACATCGCGGTGATTCGGTTGAAGGGTGCCGGCGACCGCAAGTTTCCCGTGGCGCCCTTCGGCGACTCGTCCCTCATGCGTATGGGCGATCACGTGCTCGCCATGGGCAGCCCGCTGTCCCTGTCGCAGTCCGTGACGCTGGGCATCGTCAGCAACAGCGAGGTGATCATGCCCGCCTGGATGGACGGGGGGCTGTCGCAGGACGGGGAGAATGTCGGCGCGCTGGTCCGCTGGATCGGCCATGACGCGGACATCTTTCCCGGCAACAGCGGCGGGCCGCTGGTCAACCTTCAGGGCGAGGTGATCGGAATCAACGAGATCAAGATGGGGCTGGGCGGCGCGATTCCCGGCAACCTGGCGCGCGAGGTGGCTGAGGCGCTGATCGCCACCGGGAGCGTGGCGCGGGCATGGCTGGGCCTCGAGCTGCAGCCGCGCCTGAAGTCGGACACCCGGGAGACCGGCGCCCTGGTGGCCACGGTGGTGAAGGACTCCCCGGCCGAGGCGGCGGGGTTCAAGCCGGGAGACCGGCTTCTCTCCCTCGCGGGCACGGCGGTGGATGTGCGGTTCCCGGAGCAGCTTCCCGACTTCAACCGTCTCGCCGCCGGACTGCCCGTTGGGTCCCCCGTCGCCGCGGTGGTGGAGCGCGGGGACGCGCCGGTGGAGCTGACGGTTACGCCCGTGCAGCGGGAGCCCTACGAGCCGAAGCAGTTCGAGCAGACCCAGTGGGGGCTGACGGTGCGCGACATCTCCTTCATGAAGGCCCGCGAGATGAAGCGGAAGGATTCCGACGGCGTGCTTGTGACCTCGGTGCGGCCGGGTGGCCCCTCTTCGGAGGCGAAGCCGCCGCTGGAGTGGGAGGATGTGCTTCTGTCGGTCGGCGGGAAGCCGGTCAAGAGCGTGAAGGACTTCATGGAGGCCACGGAGGCCCTGACAAAAGACCAGACAGCCCCCGTGCCCGTGCTGGCAGAGTTTGACCGCAAGACCGAACGCCTGGTGACGGTGGTGAAAGTGGGCGTGCGCGAGCTGATGGACCCCGGCAGAGAGGCCCAGAAGGCATGGCTTCCGGTGGAGACGCAGGTGCTGACCAAGGACATCGCCGAGTCCCTCGGCGTGGCGGGTCGCAAAGGCTTCCGGGTGACCTTTGTCTATCCCGAGGCGGCGGAAATCCTGCGGCCCGGCGACCTGATTTTCTCGGTGGACGGGCAGGAGCTGACCGCGTCCAACCCCGAGGACAGCTCGGAGTTGGAAACGCTTATCCGGCAGTATTCCATCGGCGGCACGGCGGAGCTGGGTGTCCACCGCGACGGGGGCGAGGTGAAGGTTTCGGCCGTGCTGGCGCGTTCGCCCAAGACGGCGAAGGAAATGAAGCGCTACACCAACGAGACCTTTGAGTTCACGGTGCGCGACATCACCCTGCGCGACCGCACCACGGAGCGGTGGGCGGACACGCAGGAGGGCGTGCTGGTGGAGCAGGTGCAGCCCGGGGGCTGGGCGGCGCTGGGGACGCTCATGCCGGGCGACCTGATTGTGGAGATGAACAACGCCTCGTCGAAGGACGTGGCCTCGGCGAAGGAGATCATGAAGGGGGTGGAGGAGCAGGCCCAGCGGTCGCTGGTCTTCAAGGTGGTGCGGGGCATCCGCACCCTGTTCCTGGAGATGGAGCCCCGGTGGGAGAAGGCGCCCGAGAAAAAGGCGGGGGAATAGGCATGGCCCCGGCGCGGACACTGGAGGGACGCAGGGCGCTGGTGACCGGCGCGGGCCGCCGGCTTGGCCGGGAGA
>JAKPUV010000982.1 GCA_029554925.1 Candidatus Hydrogenedentota bacterium
GAGATGGTGAACCACCAGACCGGCAAGTCCACCCTCCTCGAATGGAAGAACTACCAGTTCCGGACGGGACTGACGGAGCGCGACTTTGACCAGAACAGCCTCAAGAACGTGCGGTGACCCGGGAACCGTCCGCCCCCTGACCCTTTTCAGCCGCCCCCTCCCCCTGGGGGCGGTTTTCCTGCTTCTGTGCGCCGTCTGCGCGGCCGCCGGGGCGGGAGACTGGACCGGAAGCCTGTCCGGCGAGTCCCGCGTGTTTCTGGACGACCCCCGCGACGGCGACCAGTCCGGCCACACCAACCTCTCCCTCTCGGGCACGGCCACCTGGGTCCACGAGTGGCCCGACAGCGGCCAGAGCCTGGTCTTCACCCCCTTCGGGCGGCTCGACCAGCACGACAACTGGCGCACCCACGCCGACGTGCGCGAACTCTACTGGCAGAAGGCCGCCCCGCGCTGGGAGCTGCGCCTCGGCCTGCGCAAGGTCCACTGGGGCGTCGCCGAGTCCCAGCGCCTCGTGGACGTCATCAACCAGCGCGACACCATCGAGGCGCTCACGGGCGACGAGAAGCTCGGCCAGCCCATGGCCAACTTCGCGTGGATCAACCCCTGGGGCACCCTCGACCTCTTCTGGCTCCCCTACTTCCGCGAGCGCACCCTCACCGGCCGGCACGGCCGCTTCCGCACCCCCGTGCCCATGCACCACGAGCCGCTGTACGAGTCGGGCGCGGAGGAGTGGAACCAGGACTTCGCCGTCCGCTACGCCCACTACATCGGAAGCTGGGACTTCGGCCTGACGCACTTCCACGGCAACAGCCGCGACCCGCGCTACGTGCCCGAGATCGGCCCCATCCGCCTGACGCCCGACTCCCCCTACTCTAGCTGGTCCGGCGCCAACATCAACTCGCGCCTCACCCGGCTCTTCCTCTCGCTCCCCTTCGCGCGGCTCATCCCCTACTACGACCAGATCGACCAGACCGGCCTCGACGTGCAGTACACCACGGGCAACTGGATCTGGAAGGCCGAAAGCATCTACCGCACGGGGATGAACAAGGACTACGGCGCCGTCTGCGCCGGGTTTGAGTACACCTTCGGCGGCGTCTTCGGCACCGACGCCGACCTCGGCACCCTGCTTGAGTACAACTGGGACAGCCGCGGCAAGGAGGCCCTCACCAACTTCCAGAACGACGTCTTCCTCGGCGGACGCCTCGCCCTCAACGACGTCCAGAGCACCTCGCTCCTCGGCGGCGTGTTCGTGGACCTCGACTCCGCCGCCCTCGCCTTCGGCCTCGAGGGCGAGCGCCGCCTCGGCGAGGACTGGAAACTCAGCATCGAGGCCCGCATCTTCAGCAACGTCCCCGCCGACGACCTCCTCACCTTCGTCCGCAAGGACGACTACATCCAGGCCACCCTCACCTGGTATTTCTAAGCGGGACGGGCCACCTCCGGAAAAAGGAACGGGGCGCGCGGATGTTCTCCGCGCGCCCCGGTGTGTTTCCGGACGGGGGTTACAGGACGCCGAGCTCCTCAAGGTCCTTCTGGAGTTTTTTCTTTTCGGGGGCGGTGAGCTCGCGCATGGGCGGGCGGACGTAACCCGCGTCGAAGCCGCGCATGCGGGACCCCTCCTTGAAGGTGGCCGTCTTGCGGCCGTACTCGAAGATGCGGGAGGCGCGCTCCAGTCGGATCTGCTCCTGCCACGCCTTCTTCATATCGCCCTTCTTCAGGTGGCCGTAGACGGCGGCGTAGATGTCGCAGACCACGTTGGACAGGCCGGA
>JAKPUV010000998.1 GCA_029554925.1 Candidatus Hydrogenedentota bacterium
GGGGACTGGAGCGCTGTTTCGTCCGGCGGCCCCTGCTGTTCGTGCTGGTGCTGGCGGGGCTGTCCACGCTCCTTTTCCAGGGCAGCCGGGGGCTGTATGAGTCCACCGAGGGCCGCTACGCGGAGTGCGCCCGCCAGAGCGCGGCGGCGGGGTCCCTCTGGGAACCCGTGCTGAACGGAAAGCCCCACTGGACCAAGCCGCCGGTCACCTACCTGGCCACCGCGGCGGGACTGGCCCTGCTGGGCGAAAACGCCTGGGGGGCGCGCATCGGGCTGTCCGTCGCCTTCGTGCTCACCGTGCTGGTCGTGTTCCGCATGGGCACGCTGGTGTGGGACCGGCGGGCGGGGGCGTGGTGCGCCCTGGTGTATGCGGCGTCGCCCTTCACGGCGGGGGCCTCCAACGCCCTCTCCACCGACACCTATCTGGCGCTGTGGATGGCGGCGACGGCCCTGTTTTTCTGGTATTCCGTGCGGGGAAAGCGCCTGTGGAGCGCCGTGGCGCTGGGGGCCGCACTGGGGGCCGGATTCATGACCAAGGGCCCCGTGGCATTGCTGGCGCTCATCGCCGTGGCTGTTGCTTACGCCCATCTGCGCCGGCGGGGGGATGCATTCCCCGCCTGGCACCTGCTGGCGGGCGCTCTGGTGTTCGCCGCCTTGGGGCTTCCCTGGTTCATCGTGAAGATGGCGCAGCACCCGGAGTTGAGGGACTACTGGATTCTGCACGAGACCATCGGGCGGAACCTCTACGGGGAGTTTGACCGGAACCCGGAATTCTACAAGCCGCTGACGGTGTACGGGCCGGTGTTGCTTTTCGGTGCCCTGCCGTGGACAGCGCTCATCCTGTTCCGCCGCCGGGGCATTCCCTGGCCCTCGGGACAGTGGCTGCGGGTGGCCCGCTGGCCCCATGCGGCGGAGTGGCTGTTCATTGTGTCCGGCCTCCTCGGGCCGCTGGCGGTCTTCTCCCTGTCCACCTCGCGGCTGGCCCTGTACCTCCTGCCGCTTTTTGTGCCTATCTCCCTGGCGCTGGGAAAGGGGCTGGACCACCTCGTGGAAGGCGGCGCCCTCGGCCGGCGCGGCCCGCTGCGGCTGGCGGTTGCGGTCGCGCTGGCGCTGGTGGTGGCCAAGGGAATCGCGGCGCGGGTGGAGTCTCCGCATGACATGCGGCAGCTGGCCGAAAAGCTCGCCCCGGCGCTGGGGGAGTTTCCCGAGCGCGACCTGCTGGTGCTGGGGGAGGGCGAGCTGTACGGGCTGCAGTTCTACACGGGCGAACGGATGCGCGCGCTGCGGGTGGAGGAGGCGCAGGAGGCGGTGAAGGAGAGCCGGAACACGGGGCGCGCGCAGCTTGTTCTTGTGAAGACCAAGCTGCTGGAAAAACTGGCGCCGCACATGGACACCCGGGTGTACGAGGTGCGGCAGGTGACCAGCCGCTGGGCGCTCATCATTTTCAAGGCGCCCGAACCGAAAAACGGCGGGGTATGACAGCATGGGAATGATTCTTGTCAGAGTGGTGGACAGGTGGGTGGGCATTCCCCTGTGCGCCGCGCTGACCATTCTGCGCAAAATCGCCGGACTAACGGTTCCGGACCGCTCCCGGCATCCCGTCACGCGGGTCATGTTTCTCAAGCCGGCGGAGCAGGGCGCCACGCTGCTCGCGGCCCCCGCCATCGCCAACACGGCGGAGCGCCTGGGCCGGGAGAATGTCTTTGTCTGCGTGTTCGCGAAGAACCGCGACATTGTTGACATTCTGGACCT
>JAKPUV010001028.1 GCA_029554925.1 Candidatus Hydrogenedentota bacterium
CTGTTCATCAGCCACGACCTGGCGGTGGTGCGCCACATCTCCACGCATGTGGCGGTCATGTACCTCGGCCGCATTGTCGAGACCGCGCCCGCGGCGGACCTGTTCGCCGCGCCGGTGCATCCCTACACCAAGGCCCTGCTCGCCGCGGCGCCCGTGCCCGATCCGGCGGCCCGCCGCGACCGCGTGGTCCTTGCGGGGGACGTGCCCAGCCCCATCAACCCGCCCTCGGGCTGCCCCTTCCATCCCCGCTGCCCCGATGTCCGCCCGGAATGCCCCCGGACCGCGCAGCGGCTGGCGGACACCGGGTCGGGGCATTTCGCCGCCTGCGCCGTCCACGCCCCCGAAAGACATTGACAAAACCGCCCGTTTGGGGCGACAATGGCGGGGGATTGGGCGCTTCCCGACGGTCGGCGGACGCCGCCCGCCCCTGGAGACACACAGTGACGCGTACAGGCGCATGGTCAAGGCTGTTCCTCGTTTGCCTGCTCTGCCTGCCCTTGGCGGCGTGCAAGCGGGACGCCGTGCGCGTGTCGGTGGAATACCTGGAGTTCGGGGAGACGGCCAACGGCCTGCGCTTCGACCTGTGGAACGGCGAGGACGACCTCAAGACCATGAAGGTCACGCTGGAGGCCTCCGACGACTGGATCACCCTGGAGCCGTCGGAGGTGGAAAGCGCCGCGCCCCAGTCCACGGACGGGGGCCAGAAGGCCACGCTTCTCGACAAGAAGAGCATTGTGGTGACCGCCGACCGGACCCGGCTCAAGGGGGGGCGCGCCGAGGGGCGCATCACCATCAGGGGTGCCCGGGCCGAGACGGTGGAGATTCCCGTCTACATCTCCCCGCCCTATGAGGCCGTCGGGGTTTCCACTCAGGCATTGGACTTTGGCGCGGACGACACGGTGCTTTCGCTGGAGGCCTGGAACACCAGCCAGGTGGAGCCGTCCCCGATGTTCACCGTCACGCCGAACGTCACCTGGATCCGGACCAGCCGCGCCTTCTATTACAGTTCGGGAACGGAGGACCGCGTGCTGATCGCCGTGTCCGTCGAGCGCGACCGCATACCCGCGCCCGGGCCGCAAACGGCGGAGCTGGTCTTCTCCAGCGCGGGGTTCGCCGACAAGCGGGTAACCGTCACGGTCTTCAAGAAGTTCGCCGCCATCGCCGCCTCCAACTCCGAGATAGACTTCGGCCGGGAGTACGCCCCCCGCACGGTGGAGGTGTGGAACTCGGGCGACGGAGTGCCCGGCTTCCGGGCCGCCGTGGTTTCCGGGGCCGCCTGGCTGCGGGTGACGCCCGCCTCCCTGTCCCTTTCGCCGCCTGTCGAGGGGGTTCCCGTCAAGACCCCCGTTCTGTTCACCCTGGACAGGGCCTCCCTCCCCGAGGGCACCCACCAGAGTTATGTGGACATCGTCCCCGACCGGTCCGACATCGCCCCTTTCCGCATTGCCGTCAGCGCGGTCCAGGACGAGACGACCATGGGCGCGGCCATTCATCTCGAGAATGTCCAGGAGCGGTATTCCGCGCCCTACCTGCTGGATTTCGTCTTCGACCTGGTGGACGCCGCCGGAAAACCCGTCATCGCGGAGCCCGCCCAGTTCTCCGTGGAGGTTTTCGAGGGCGCGGAGCCGGCGCCTCCGGAGACGGTCCCGCTGCTGCGCCGCGCCGCCGTGCGCCAGCTCCGCTGCGAGATGGTGCTCGACTATTCCCTGGCCATGCAGGAGGAGCCCGGCGCCGTGGCGGCCATGGAGGCCGCCGCATCGGACATCTTCCTCGACGCGCTGACCCCCGAGACGCTCGTGGGCGTCACCGCCTTCTGCCGCGACGACGAGGACGCCGCCCGGATCGCGGATTTCACCACCGACCGCGACTATCTCCGCGCGCGGATGGCGGCCATCCAGGAGGAGTATGTGGCGGGGTTCGCCTCCGGAGCGCGCCTCTACGACGCCGTCTACGGGGCGGTGCAGCGTTTCAGCGAGGACGACGCCGCCGGCGAGGAGCGCTATGTCGTGCTTTTCTCCCGGGGGCGCGACACCTCCAGCCTCCGCCGCATGGGCGAGGTCGTTTCCCTCGCCGCAGGGCGCCGTGTGAAGATCATGGCCCTGGGGTTCGGCGACATCGGGGACTACACCCTGCTTGACAATCTGGCCCTGCGCACGGGCGGCCGGCGGTTCACCGCGGAGGACACCGGGGCGGTCGCCGGCGCGTTCGAGGAGATCATCCAGCGCCTTGAGGCCCGCTATGTCCTGCGCTGGGCCACCCTGCGCCGCGACACCCGGACCTTCCTGCCAAGGTTCCTGCTTTCCCTGGAAGACAAGAGCGTTCTGCACGCCGCCACGGCCCTGTTCAGGCCCTCCGACCACGCGGGGGAGGTGCGGCGCGGCGCGTTGCGGCTGGTGCCGAGCGGTGCCGACGGTTCCGCCACCCTCCTGTTCCGGGCGGACTACATGCCGCGCTACATCCAGCGCATCCGCGTGTACATCGCCACCACCCTGCCGTTCACGGCGTCGGTTGTCGGTGCCGCCGACGGCGGCGTGCTGGACGGGTGGACCCTCACCCAGGAGCCGGACCCCGAACCCAACGCCTGGTGGATCACCCTGGAGAGCGCCGGGGCTCCGGCCGCCTTTGCCGATTTCGGGCCCCTCTTCCGGCTGGACTACGCCGACATCCCGGACGAGGCCACCCCTTTGGTTGAGGACATCTGGATCGAGAACGACTACGAGGGCGGGCAGTTCCTTGAAGTGGTGAACTTCGACTAGGCGCCGCCGCCCGTTCACGCGCCGGCGGCAGACGAAAGGAGACAGCCATGACACCGAAAAGGATCGCGGGCGTCGCGCTTCTGGCGGGGATGCTGCTGGCCGCGGGGTGTTCCTGGATCGCCTTTGCGCCCCCCTTTGACGTCACCGGGGCCTACCGGGGCGTCTGGTCGGGAACCCTGAACGGCGACGACCGGCCCCGCACCTGCGGCATGTCCCTCTCCCTGGAGCACGACGGCGACTATGACCTGCTCCAGGGCTTCGTCTTCCGGGGCACCGCCACGGTCTACTTCACCTGCTCCTCGCTCTTTGACGACATCGCCGACGCCGGCCTGCCCGCGCGCATCAGCACGGATGTCACGGGGTATGTCACACGCTCCGGAAGGGTGACCCTGGTCAGCGCGGAGACGGACAGCGACACCTCCCTCGCCGTCAGCATTACCGGGCGCGGGGAGGACGCCGACGGCAACGGCGACATGGACGCCCTTTCCGGCTCCTGGAGCCTGGTGGTCCGGGTGCCCGACCATGACCAGTTCTCCCTCAACGGCACTGTCGAGGCCGGCAGAAACTGAGGTGTCGTCTCCGGAGCCTGGGGATTTTCAGGCGGCGCGCGGGCGGCGCGCATGGCGCGGGGGGGCGGGAATCCTGTATGCTGGGGCGGTTTTGCGCGCGTCTTTTTCTCCTTCCCGTCCGGTGCGCCGGACGCGGTGTTGCTGGAAAGTGGCCTTATGGACATGTCTCTGACTGGTTTGGATCACAGCCCCCTGGCCCCGCTGGGGTTCTTTGTGTCCGGGGAGTCCTGGCTCCGCTACGGACTGGACGCCCTCTTGGAGGGGGGGGAGGCGCCGGTCTCCGGCCGCGTGGCGCTGGCCCGGGCGCTGGCCGCGCGCATGAACGACGCCCGCGACCCCGCCCGTCCGGACCTCCCGCACGCCCGCGCGGGGGAGCTCCTCGCCCTGGAGCTGCTCACGCGCATCCTCCGCCATGTGGCCGGACAGTACTTTCAGGTTTTCTTTCCCATGGCGCTCGAGCGGGGGCTGGCGGAGACGGTCCGCGCCGCGGGCGTGGAGGCCGTGGACGAGACCCTGCCCGCGCTGGCGGCGCATTTTCCCCCGGCGGCGGTGCGGGCGGGCCGGGTTTCGGCCCGCGACTGGCTGCGTCTTGCGGAGGACGGCCGTACCGGCCGGGAGACCGCCGCAGTCGAGGCGCTGCTGCTCCAGGTGACGGATGAGAACCCCGCCGCGGCCGCCTACCGCCCCCTGCATGACACCCGGCCCCTGCGCAAAGGCTCCCCCTTCACGCGCTATGCGGACACGATGGAGTCGTGGCTTCAGGGACAGCCGTCCTGCCCCACCACGGGCCTTTCCCTGCCGGACACCCTGCGCGCGCCCATGCGGGCCTGCCCCGACTCCCTGGAGGGGCAGATCGCCTTCATCCTGGATCGCTGGAGCGCCTGGCTGCCCCAGGCCTTTCTGTCGGAACTGCTCACCGCCCGGGGGGTGCTCCGCGAGGAGACCGCCCTGCGGGGTTTCGGCCCGGGGTCGAGCGAGGCGTTGACCTTCCATCCGCGCGGCGGCGACGACGGGTCCGCCTATCCGGAACCCGAGGCCTTCAGTTCGGACATGGACTGGATGCCGAACGTCGTTCTCATGGCGAAGTCCGTCTACGTCTGGCTGGACCAGTTGTCCAGGAAGCACGGCGTGCCCGTGCGCCGGCTGGACGAGATTCCCGAGATCGAGCTCGACCAGCTCGCCGGATGGGGCTTCAACGCCCTCTGGCTCATCGGCCTGTGGGAGCGCTCCTCCGTGTCGCGCGACATCAAGCGCCGCATGGGCAACCCCGAGGCGGAGTCCTCCGCCTACTCGCTCTACGACTACCAGATCGCCGCCGACCTCGGCGGCGACGAGGCGTACCACGTCCTCGCGGAGCGCGCGTGGCGGCGGGGCATCCGGCTCGCGAGCGACATGGTGCCCAACCATGTGGGCATCTACTCGCGCTGGATCGTGGAGCACCCCGACTGGTTCATCCAGTCCCCCGAGCCGCCCTTCCCCAACTACCGGTTCACCGGCCCGGACCTCTCGCCGGACGACCGGATCTCCCTCTATCTGGAGGACGGCTACTGGAGCAAGACGGACGCCGCCGTGGTGTTCAAATGGGTGTCGCGGGCGACCGGCGAAACCCGGTACATCTACCACGGGAACGACGGCACGAGCATGCCGTGGAACGACACGGCGCAGCTCAACTTCCTGCTGCCCGAGGTGCGCGAGGCCGTCACCCGGGTCATCCTCCATGTCGCGCGCAAGTCGCCCATCATCCGCTTCGACGCCGCCATGACCCTCGCCAAGAAGCACTACCAGCGCCTGTGGTTCCCGCGGCCCGGCGACGCCGGGGCGATCCCCTCCCGGGCGGAGCATTCCCTGACGCGGGAGCAGTTCGACGCGGCCTTCCCCGAGGAGTTCTGGCGCCAGGTCGTGGACCGCGCGGCGGCGGAGACAGAAAACACCCTCCTCCTCGCCGAGGCCTTCTGGCTCATGGAGGGCTATTTCGTCCGCACCCTCGGCATGCACCGCGTCTAC
Organism: Candidatus Hydrogenedentota bacterium; assembly: GCA_029554925.1. Classification (GTDB taxonomy): domain Bacteria; phylum Hydrogenedentota; class Hydrogenedentia; order Hydrogenedentales; family CAITNO01; genus JAAYBR01. The sequence goes on from JAKPUV010001028.1 coordinate 5,330, forward strand.
AACAGCGCCTTCATGAACATGCTCAAGATGGAGGACAACGGCAAATACCGCCAGACCCTCAAGAACGTGCTGGAGTTCAGCCCGGAAATCCTCCAGCGCTTCGTCAACTTCATGAACAACCCCGACGAGGACACGGCGGTCGCCCAGTTCGGAAAGGGGGACAAGTATTTCGGCGTCGCCGTCCTGCTGGCCACCATGCCGGGCCTTCCCATGTTCGGCCACGGCCAGGTCGAGGGGCTCACCGAGAAGTACGGCATGGAGTACCGCCGGGCCTACTGGGACGAGGCGCCGGACCAGGACCTGATTGTCCGCCACGAGCGCGAGGTCTTCCCCCTCCTCCGCCAGCGCCATGTTTTCAGCGGGGCGGAGCATTTCCAGGTCTATGACTTCACCACCCCCGACGGCTGGGTGGACGAGAATGTCTTCGCCTTTTCGAACCGCTGCGGGGGCGAGCGTGCGCTCGTGCTCTACAACAACGCCTACTCCTCCTCCCGGGGCGTGGTCCACACCGCCTCCGCGGTGAACAGGGGCTCCGCGGAGGCGCCAAGGCTGGAGCGGGCGGATTTGGGCGCCGCCCTTGACCTTCCCGTCTCCGAGCGCGCCTATGTCATCTTCCGGGACTCACGCACGGGGTTGGAGTATCTCCATTATGTTCCGGAACTCCGGCGCGACGGGCTCCATGTCGAGCTGGCCGGCTATGAGCACCGCGTCTTTCTCGACTGGTTCTTCGTCGAGGACCACGACCTGTCATGGGCCCGCCTGCACGAAATGATCGGCGGAAGGGGGGTCCACTCCGTCGGCGACGCCTGGGCCGAACTGCGCCTCGCCGCCGTGCTGGGCCCTTTCCGGGAACTGGTGTCCCCGGACACGTTCCGCCGTCTCTGCGCGGCCGACTTTGCCGCGGAGGACCGCGAGCTGGTCGCCGGCCGGCTGGGGGCTTTTCTCGACGCGGCGGCGGACCAGCTCGGCGGCCGGTGCGCGCACGGGGATCTGGTGGAGGCCGCCCTCGAGAAGGCCGCCGTCCTGCGGCGGGGCGGCATCGCCCTGACGGCGGGCCGCCTGTGTCCCGAGACCTTCCGATGGCTCCAGGACTGGGATGTGCCGGGCGCGCCGCTGCACCCCGGCACCTGGCGCGTTTTTCTGGCGGCCATTTTAACGGAGCCGCTTGGCGCCGCCGCCGCCCGCGTGCTCGCGGAGTCCGGCGCCGTGGAGTCCCCCCACACCCTCGCCGGGCGGCTCACGTCGGACTGGTTTCTCGTGAGGAACCTGGCGAAGGCCTTCGAATCCATGGACGGGGACGGGTGGCGCGCCGGGATGGATGCCCGGCTTGTCCGCCTGCTGGCCGCCCATGCGCCCGCCCTGCGCACCCTTCCGGACGCCGTGTGGGGACCGGTCCTGCACCCGCTGTTCAGTGATCCGGACGCGGCGGGGTTTCTGCTGCTTAACCGCTTCGCGGGCCGCCGCTACCTAAACCGGGAGCAACTGGTCCGGTTGGCCGCGGCCTTCTGTTTCCTGGAGGCGTTCGATGCGCTTTCCTTTGGGAAAGACGGCAGCGCCGCCGACCGGCTGTCGGCGGCGGCGGAGTGTATGGACGCCCTGACTGAGGCGGCCGAGGACACGGGCTACGACTTGGACTGGATGCTGGAAACTCTCCGGTAGGCCCCGCGCTCAGGTGACGGGGTCGGATATGGGGGTGCTGGTCTCATCGGCGTCCGAGCCCGGGTTGCCCCGGATGATCCCCGTGGAGTCAACGAAGAAACCCCGCACCCCGGTTACGTTGTAGGTGACGGCATTGGCGTGCGAGGTGAAGTCCGCATCCTCGCCTTCCATCGTGAAGGTGTATCCGCTGCGCTCCGCAGTGTCCCAGTTCCCGTTCAGATACGGCGGGTTGGCCGTGGTTAACTCGTTAAACTCCGTGGCGAACCGGCTGCTGCTGGAAAAAAAACCGGCCTGGGCCGACACAATCGCGCGGAGATTGTAGATGGCCGAGGCCTCGTTTGACTGGATGCGGGACCGCATCAGGTTCGGTATGGCGATCGCGGCGATGATCGCAATGATTGCCACCACGATCATCAACTCGATCAGCGTGAAACCACGTTGCCTTCCCATCGCCCAACACCTCATGATTGCCGCAGGACCCCATGTCCCAGTACTTCCCACAAGGCACGCACACAACCTTGTTATTGGAACGAGCATAATTCATGCCCGAAAACGCAAGTGGTTTATATGATACAGGTTGTGGATATTTCGGGAAATGAGAGCCGTCCAAAAAAGACGTTGCGGCATTACGCGGGACGGCTTGATGGGCCCATTTTTGTCGGCAGGGGCGGGTCGGCGAACCGGGCAGGAAGGGGCCGCGCCCCTACTTGCAGGGGATGCCGCGGGAGCTGCTGAACCATCCCTCCAGAAAATCCCCGGGCACACTGGGATATGTCACCGATTGGATGTTCATCCAGGTGCGCTGGTCGCCCACGGCATAGAACAGGCAGGCGTAACTCCCGTCGGATCCAAGGTCGGGGTCGCTGGCGTTGATGCCCTCGTCCAGCCCCCGGGGGGACAGCACGGGGTTCTTCCTGCTCAGTTCCCACGCCTTCAGGTCGGGGGAGCGGGCGATGTAGGTCTCAAAGAACCAGCGCGGCGTGCGGTGCTCCAGATAGAGCACATAGTAGAAGCCGTTGGCGAAGCGGATGCAGGGGCACGCGGCGTAGCGGTCCGTTCCGAGCATCGCGCCGGGCACGGGGGTCCACTTCTTGAGATCGTCCGACCGGGCAAACTTGACGGTGAACGCGGGATAGGCGGGATCGTTGCTTTCGTAGGCCATGACAAAGCCGTCGGGGCCCGCGCACACGGAGCTGTTGAAGAGCCCCTCATCCTTCTGCCGGCGGATGGCGGGGGCATCCTCCCACATTTTCAGGTCCTTGGACCAGAAGTGGTGGATGTCGGTCCAGCCGCCGTCTTCAAACCGGCTGGCAAAGGCGTGGAAAGTGTCCCCTTCGACAAAAGCGCAGCCCAGGCTGTGGCCCTCGCCGAAGGAGGCCAGTACCTCCCCCGTTTCCGCGTCGGCCAGTTCCAGCCGGTAGTCGGCGGCCGTGCCCCCGCTGGCGGGCCGGATGCATTTCATCAGGCAGTTCCGCTCCTTCCAGACCACGGGGGACACCTCGCACAGATCCCGCTGGACGAGTCTCTTGTTCAGCGGCGCCGGCACCGGGGCCGTGTCGGGCGCGGGCGGGGCAAGGTCGGCGTAGTGCTCCGCCGGCCAGTGGCCCAGCCGCTGGAAGCCCTCCGGCACGGGCTGCTGGAACTGCACATAGGCCATGCAGTTGCCCTTGGTGGTGTGCTTGAAGTCGGGCAGGGTTTCCTTCTCGACCTTCACCCCGAAGAGGGTGTACCCCATGAGCAGGCAGTCCTCGAAATCGGCGGCGAAGTGTTTCCCCGCCTGCACGCTCTGGACCACGCCGTCCGTGGGGGTGCCCGCAGGCTGCGAGAAGTTCAGGGCAATGAGCTTGCACCCCGTGCATTTTGCGCGCGTGAACGTCTTGAACCCGTAGTTGCCGCCCTTCAGCGCGCACTGCGGCCCCACCATCACGCAGTCCTCAAAGAAGACGTCGGGCCGGTCCGGCATGGCCTGGTTTTCCACGCGGACATAGGCCGCCGCCGTGTCGCCCCACCAGTCCAGCGCGTGCAGGTGGCACCTTCGGTAGGTGATGGGCTCCTCCGGCCGGGCCAGGCAGCTGGCCACCCCGCCGCCAAAGGCGCGGCCGATGCTCACGCAGTCCTCCACCAGCACGGAGAAAGGCGCCACCTGGTCCGTGCAGTCGAAGAAGAGGCCGCCGTCGCCGCCGGTGGCATAGAGGCGCTTCAGCTCCCACCGGTCCCACCCGATGGCCGAGAAGGTCTCGTCCTGGTGCTCCTTGGACCACCCCTTGGAATAGGACCGAATGTTGCCCCACCAGTCGTAGCTCTTGAACCCCTTCTCCGGGTCTCCGGAGTCGAGGATTACCCAGCCTTTGCGTCCGGAGCCCAGGCTGCCGTCGAAATCGCCGACCAGCGTGTTCCACGCCCCCTGGGCCCCCTTGTGCGCCGGGTACAGGTTGGCCTCCATGTAGGTGTCCGGCCGGATGATGATCCGGTGGCCGCCCGTGTCGTCGGGCACCGCCAGCAGCGCCTGCTGCACGGTGCGGAAGGCCCTCTCCCAGGACGAACCGTCCGAGTCGTCGCCCAGCTTGGACACGTAGAGTGTTTTTCCGGCGGGCGCGGTGTCCTGCGCCCGGAGGGATGACGGGAACCCCGCCAGGGCGGCAACTGCCAGCAGGACGGTCAGGGCGCGTGTCTTCATTTCAGACTTCCTTTTGCGGCGGTTCAGGCCACGCGGTTCGGCGGCTCCCCGCCCCGGAGGACGGCGATGATGTTGCCCGCCGCAAGGGCGGCCATGCGCGAGCGCGTCTCCACGGACGCGCTGCCCAGATGCGGGATCAGAACCGCGTTTTCGCAGTCCATCAGGTCGGGATGCACGCGCGGCTCCTCCTCGAAAACGTCAATCCCCGCGGCGAAAATCTCCCCCGCGCGGAGGGCGCGGGCGAGGGCCGCCTCGTCCACCACGGGCCCCCGCGAGGTGTTGACGAAGACGGCGGTTTTCTTCATCGCCGCGAACTCCGCGTCGGAGAAGGCGTGCCGGGTCTCGGGAGTCAGCGGGCAGTGCGCCGTGAGGAAGTCCGCCTCGCGGAGGAGCGTCGCCTTGTCGGTGAAAACCGCGCCGAGCGCGTTCTCCGCGTCCTCCGGGAGCCGGTTCGCGTCGGTGTACAGCACGCGCATGGAGAACCCGGCCGCGCGCCGCGCCACCGCCTGCCCGATGCGGCCCATGCCGAAGATGCCCAGGGTCGCGCCGTGGATGTCCAGCCCAAGGAGCTGCATGGGCGACCAGCACGTCCATTGCCCCGCGCGCAGGAAGCGCTCGCCCTCGCCCACGCGGCGCGCCGCCGCCATGAGCAGGGTCCACGCGAGGTCCGCCGTGGTTTCCGTGAGCACGCCGGGGGTGTTGGACACGGCCACCCCGCGCTCCCGCGCCGCGGCGAGGTCAATGTTGTCGAAGCCCACGGCGTTGTTCGCCACGATGCGCAGCCCGGGCCCCGCCGCGTCGAGCACGGCGCCGTCAATGCGGTCCGTGAGCATGGGCAGGAGCGCGTCCGCGCCCCGCACTTCCTCCAGCAGCGCCGCGCGGGGGATGGGGCCGTCCTGTTGCGTCACCGTCACGGCCTCCGCGCCGAAGGCCTCGCGGAGCATGTCCAGGCCCCGCTCCGGTATCACGCGCGTCACGACGATCTTCATCTCTCTGCACTCCGGGGTTACGGCTTCTTGGTGAGGGATTCCAGCGTTTCGGCGATCTGCCTGCGCCGCGCCTCGATGGGCGCGGGGTCCTTGGTGAACTGGGTCAGGCTTTCCGTGATTTCCGGCGGCACGGTCAGAAGCGCCTCGAGGCGGCCGCGCTCTTCCTCCGCCAGTCCGCCCCCCTTTTCGTCCAGCGCGCGCCGCAGCAGGGCCAGGTACTCGTAGTCCTCGATGCCGTCGCGCAGCATCTCGATGCGCACCGTGTCCACCGGCGGCTCAAACACCGGTCCGGCGGGCCGCCCGTCCGCCACCGACTCGGGGGGATACAGGAAGCGCCCGTCGCCGTTGCCCCAGGGGCGGCGTCCCGGCTCGTTGCCGTAGCCGTACTCCCAGCCCATGGGGTCCTCGTAGGGGTTCTGCGGGTGTTCGGGGTCGGGGTAGGCCGTCGGGCTGTTCCACAGCAGGGTCTCCCAGATGAGGAGCCCCTGCACGCCGCGCTGCCAGGTCTGCCACAGCCACACGCGCAGCTCCGTGCCCGGGTGGTCGATGAACAGCGTCGCGTGGGGCGCCTTCGGCCCCGTGCAGATGTACCACCAGATCCGCTCGCCCAACGCCTGCCGCGCCTGCGCCTCCTTCTCCCGCCACTCCGGCGTGAGGGGGCACCAGATGTTCGGGCCGCCGGTCAGCTCGTCGTGGATTTCCTCCGTCAGCATCCGGTGGATGCCCGGCGCGGCCTCTTTCAGGCGCAGGAACCCGTTCATGACGAACGCGTAGTCCTTCGGCTCCGGCTCGTCGAACCAGTACACGAACCCGTCGTCCAGCCAGCCCTTTTCGCGCAGATGCGCCTCCACCTGCCGGCAGTACTCGCCGAACAGCCGCCGGTACACCGGCGACTCCTCCGGGAAACCCAGCAGCGATGGCGGGGTGCGGGAGTAATAGGTGCCGCCGCCCATGCCCTCCATGGGTACCGAGAACGTGTTGAAGTGGTATTTCTCGAAGGCTTCCGCCATGGCCCGATCGTACCGGGTCCAGTCGATGGAGACTTCCAGCGCCTCCGGGTCGGCGGGGGGATTGTCCGGGGACACCTCCGGCCAGCGCACGGTGAAGGGGTCGAACGGGGCGGGGGCGTAGGGGCTGATGTGGTGGTCCGCCAGCGCGCGGAGGTAGGCGTCCACCACGCGGCGCTGGTCCGCCTCCGCGGAGACCCCGTGGTACGCCAGGGGCTTGGAGATGTCCATGCCGAAGGCGCTCGTGCAGGTCATGCGGTCCGGCAGCGTGAACCCGAACACGCGCACCTCCAGCGGCACCTCCTCCGCATAGCCACCGGCTGCAACGCGCAGGGTCCCCCGGTACTCGCCCGGCGGCGTGTCCTTGGCCGGCTTGACCCGCACCCAGTAGGGCTGGTTCTCGCCGGCCGGAATGTCCACGGGGGCCGTCTGCGGCGGCAGGGGATCGGGCCACGGCGCGGCCACGCCCGTTTTGTCGGTGGGCATGGTCACGGGCACGTACCGGACCCGCAGGATGGAGACGCCCTCCGGGGGAATCACCGCACCGCCGGGGCCCTCCAGCGTGGAGGCGGTCACCGTCACGCCCCGAAGGGGTTGTTTTGGCCGGACCACCAGTTGCGCCGCCTCGGCCTCGTTTCGGGCCGTCTCAATGCGGACAGCCTTCCCCTCCGCCGTGGGAAGCGGCCGGCCCCTGGGGATCTTCCAGCCCGACGATGCCCACCACAGGCCGTCGCCGAGGCGCTCCCCGTAGGCCGTGCTGAAGTACTCCGAGATCTCGAGGGTGTGGCGCAGGCGCACCCCCTTCGCCTCCACGGTGAGCGGGTGCATGCCCGACTCCGAAGGCACTGCCAGCGGCGCTCCCAGTGTCCCCTGGGAAAAGACCGCGTCGCCGTCCAGCAGCGCGGCCTCCCCGCCGACCTCGGCACCGTTCTGCCGGACGTGCAGGGTGACGCCGGCCTCCGCGGCGTCCGGCGAAAACAGCCCGGGCGCCTCCACCGACAGGTCCATGCCGTCGGCGAGCTCCTCCACGGCGAACCAGCGCGTGTCGCCCTTCGCGGTCAGGGGTAGCCCATCCAGCGCCGCCTCAATGCGGTAGCCATGCATCTGCACGCTTCCACCGGAGGTGGAGCTGACGGACAGCCGAATCCAGAGGGACTCCGCGGGCAGCAGGGCCTCCGGCACGGCCACACCGGTCTTTTCCCCCTCTCCAGGCTCGCCGATTTCCGTCCAGGCGGTGCCGTCCCGGCTGGCCTCAATGCGGAACACGGCCTCGCCATAGTGTTTTGTCCACAGGAAAAGCCGCCCGGACTTGAGGGGATGCTCCGCGATGCGGTGCTCAAAGGTCAGGTGCATTCCGTCGGAGAAGACCATGCGGTTGGTGTTGAAGCCCGCAGTGAAGTCCCGCGTGGGCCGGAAGACGTTCGTGCTGTTCTCCGCCATGGGCGGCGCGAAGAAGTAGTCGTTTCCGGCGATCCGCTCGCCCGCGCCCAGCTCCACCGCCCCGAAACGCGCGTGTGCGGGCACCGCGCGGCACAACTGCAACCCGTCAAACCGGAACCGGAAGTCGCTTTCCCACTGTCCGAACCGGAATGAAGCGGGGCCCTCCCGGTGCGG
>JAKPUV010001042.1 GCA_029554925.1 Candidatus Hydrogenedentota bacterium
TGCGCGCGCTGGCGAACAGCGGGTTCTGCGGCCATCTGTGGCAGCCCGAAGTGCGCAACTGCGCCAGCGTGGCCGACCTCCTCCGCCGCACGCAGACCGCCGTGTTCTCGCCGCAGACGGTGATTGACTCGTGGTTCCTCAGACTGCCGCCGTGGCTCCAGATAGACACGGACAAGAACAACGCCGGCGAGCTGATGCCGGACCACGAGGCGGTCACCGCCCGCGTGCGGAAACTGCTGGAGATGCGCATGCGCCTCGTGCCGTACCTCTACGGCGCGTTCCTCGACTACCACCGCACGGGCACCCCGCCCTTCCGCGCCGTGGTCATGGATTATCCCGACGACAAGAACACCCACCCCCTCGACAGCGCCTACATGATGGGGCCATCCCTGCTGGTTGCCCCGCTCTTCGGCGAGGCCACCACCCGGAAGCTGTGGCTTCCGAAGGGCAACTGGTTTGATTTCTGGACGGGAGCGGCTTTCGAGGGCGGCAAAGAACACGAGATCACGGCGGACACGGACACCCTCCCGGTGTTCGTCAAGGCCGGATCACTGATCCCGCTGGCCGACCCCGTCTCGCATATCACAAAAGAGACGGTGTTTCAGTTGGAGGTGCGGGCCTATGGTGCGCCGCCCGCATCCTTCGAGCTGCCCGAGGACGACGGGGTTTCCACCCTCCCCGCCGATGGAAACATCGCCACGGTCCGGCTGGACTGGCCCAGGAAGGGGAAACCCCGCATGATCCGGACCGGAGACGGCACGCTCCGCCGCTACGAAATCCGGGAGTGGCTGCGTTTCGACAAACAGGGCTAGGCGCGGCGGAACCCCGTTCCTGTGGTATCCTTTTCACCGCCCTCCCGGCCGGGAGGGACGCCCCGGCAGACACAACACCGCGCGCCCGGCGCGCGAAGGAAGGATTTCACCATGTCCAACCGCCCGATCGGCGCCGTCACCTTTGACCTTTGGGACTGCCTGTTTCACGACGACTCGGACGAGCCGAAGCGCGCGGCGGCGGGCCTGCCGCCGAAACCGGTCGCCCGGCGCGACCTGCTCCACCGGCTGTTGTCCAAGCACGCCCCCACGGACCGGGCGATGTCGGACCTGGCCTTTGACGTCTCCGATGCCGCCTTCCGCAAGGTGTGGCACGACCAGCACGTGACATGGTCCGTCTCCGAGCGGATGCGGGTGCTGCTGGACGGGTTCGGGCGCACGCTGCCGGACGAAGATTTCGCGGAGC
>JAKPUV010001045.1 GCA_029554925.1 Candidatus Hydrogenedentota bacterium
CGCGCGCGCGCGGTGAACCCGGACGACCCGCACGCGGTGAACAACGCGGCCAATGCCCTCCTGGCGCTGGGGGACGCGGCGGGGGCCGAGGCGCTCTACCGCGAGGCGGCGGAAACGCACCCCGAAAGCGCCGACATCGCCAACAACCTCGGCTGGTGCCTCGCCGGGCAGGGCCGCGCGGAGGAGGCCTGTGCCTGGTTCGCCCAGGCCCTCGCGCTCGACCCGCACCACGCCCGCGCGGCGGCCAACCGGGAAACCCTCTGCGGGGGGGCAACGTAGAAGCGGCTTCCAGCCGCTTTCTTGGAGTGTTTCAAGGGTGCGGCGCCTCAGCGCACCGAGCCGAGCCCGTCCAGCAGCCCCTGCGAGGTGTTGCGGAGCTGGCGGCCGACGGAGGCGAGCTTCTCGCGCGCCTTCTCCGCGGAGTCGGAGTCCGGCTCCACGATGACCGCCTTGTTCCACTCCTCGTAGGCCTCCTCGGGCACGCCCAGCTTGTGCAGCGTGTTGGCGAGGTAATAGTGGGCCCGGGCATAGCCCGGATCCTGCTCCAGCGCGCGGCGGAAGTACTTCTCCGCGCCGACATAATCGCGCGCGTTGTAGCATGCCGTGCCCATTTTCACCTCGCGGATGGAGGCTTTCCTCTGCGACGTCATCTCGTGTCCCATGTCCCGGTTCTCCTCCGGACGCACTTGTCCAACACGGCGTTCCCCGGACCGCGCCCCGCAGTCCAACCCCCGAAGCGGCCCAGCCGCCCCAAAAGGGAACACCCGCCATGCCACAACTGTATCAACGCACCCCACGCACCCCGAATGACCTCGTCCGTTAGGATACCACTTCCCGGGCGGAATTTCCAGCGTTTTCTACGGGCGGCGGCGCCCCCAGCGCCTCCAGAAAGACCCTTTCCAGCCGCCGGGCCACCGTTTCCGGGTGGTGTTCGCCCAGGACCGTCGCGCGGGCGGCGCGGCCCAGGTCGCGGCGGAGCCGGGGCTGGTCCATGAGCCGCACCAGTGCGGCGGCCAGGGCGTTCGCGTCGTTGTCGGGCACGACCAGGCCGTTTATCCCGTCCTTCAGGGGCCAGGCCGCCCCTGCGCAGGCGGCCACGGGGCG
>JAKPUV010001051.1 GCA_029554925.1 Candidatus Hydrogenedentota bacterium
CCGCCCGCGCCAGGCCGAGATTGAACCACGCCTCGAAGAAGGCGGGCAGCAGCCGGACGGCCTTCTCGTACATCCGCGCCTTGTCGGCGCAGGCGGCGGCCCGCACGCCCGCGTTGTACGCCTCCAGCGCCCACAGCTCCATATCCGTGATGCCGGGCTCCGGCACCAGCTCCGCGTCCTCCTGCGCCGCCGCCCGGCTGTCGCCCGGAGGCCCCACCCCAAAACGCTCCAACGTCGGGCGCAGAGTGTCCACGGGAAGCACCACTGTCATCCACGGCTGGTCGTTGAGCCTGCCAAGCACGATGCCGACCAGGGCGCCGCGCGCGTCAAAGACCGGCGCGCCGCTCGAGCCCGGACTGGTGTTCATCTCCGCCTGAAAGACCGGGACCGAGCGGTAGGTGCGGTCCAGGCTGGACACCAGCCCAGAAACCAGGGAAAACTCCAGGTTGAGGGGGGTTGAAAGCGAGAACAGCGGCGCCCCGACCCGCAGCGACGCGCTGCTCCCGACAGCCACGGCGCCGTCAAAACGGGCGTCCGCCCGCAGCAGCGAAAAGTCCAGCGCCTCGTCCACCACTTCCGGGGTGAGGGCAAAGGCTCGGCCGTCCGCCGTCTTTCCCCGGAGTTCGTCCACGCCGCCGATCTGGTGCGCCGTGGTCAGCACGAGCCCCCCCGGATCCACCACGCACCCGCTGCTCTGGACCGAAGCGCCCGTGTCCGTGCGGGTGCCGAAAATCACCACGGCGAGGGGCAGGTTCGCCGCGGCGATCCGCTCCGCCGGGCCGGCCGGTTCCGCGGCCGGGGTGGAAGCGGCCGCAACGCACACCGCAAACAGCGCGCCGGCGAGGCGCGCTGCGAGACGTTTTGCGGACCGGCCTTCTTCCACGTTTTCTACTCCTGACGGGGTTTCCGGCGGGTTCATCATACTACACAAAGCGCCCCGGGAATGAACCGCCGCGGTTCATTGGGACAGGTGGCATCGCCGGGTGTCCTGTGCTAGAGTATGTCCGCCGGAAAACGGTCCGGCGGCGGAGAACATGCGGCCATGAAGAACTGGACGGTGCTGGCGGTTGTGATGGCGGTTGCGGCGGGACTTTCCCTGCCGGCGGCCGGGCAGAGTGTGCTCGGTGACATCATGTCGGGGGCCCTGGTCAATCCGGAGCACGGGGTGTTTGCCCTGTATGACGTGACCGACAAGGCCACTGGGCGGCAGTTCATCCTGCGGCAGGCCGTGGTGGGGGAGGAGCGCGTCAAGGGAAAGACCGGCTACTGGGTCGAGACGGAAATCATCCCGGGTGTGGGCTATCCCATGATCCTCAAGATGCTGCTGACGGGTCCCGCCTCGGACCCGGCCAACATCCACCGGGTGCTGCTGCGGGACGGCGCGGAGCCGGCGGAGGAGGTCAAGCCGGAGGAGGCGCGCTTCGGCGGCGAGGGGGCCTTCTCCTCCGGAGAGCGCACCGTGGCGGGGGAGGAGGAGCTCACCACGGCCCAGGGCCCGGTCAAGACGGAGCATGTGGTCTTTGAGCGGAACGGGGAGCGCACGGAAGTGTGGACCAGCGACCAGGCGCGGCCCATGGGCATCGTTCGGCTGGTCTCCAAAGACGGCGAACTGATGCTCCGCACAACGGGGAAGGGCGGCGAGATCGCCCAAAGCGTCATTGACCGCGAGTATCCCGCGGCCCCCGGAGGCGACAACGCCAAGGTGAAGGTGGACGTAAGGGAGAAGGGGGAGCCCGCCGCCGCACCCGCGCCGGCCAAACCGGCCGAAGAGGGCGCCGCCGCACCCGTGCAGAAGAACTTCGGCAGGAAGGGCGGGGCGTCCCGGTCCGAGTAGAGCTGTTTTCCGGCGCGGCTCCCCGGTCCGTGTCCGGCGCATCTGACACGCAGTACGCCAGCACCAGAAGGGCCGCGGCGGGTTTGCGGCGGCCGCAGAAGAGGAATTGCCGCCCATGCTGAATCTCGCGTATTTCCTGGACGCCACCGCCAAACGCCACGGCGGCCGGACCGCCGTGATGCTTGACCAGATCCGGCTGTCCTACGGGGAGCTCGCCGCGCTCGCCCGCAGGACCTCCCGGATTCTGGAGAACTTTGGCGTGGGCCGCGGGGACCGCGTCGCCATGATGATCCCCAACACCCCGCACTTCCCCGTGATCTACTACGGCATCCTGCGCAGGGGGGCGGTTGTCGTCCCGGTGAACGTGCTCTTCCAGGAGGAGGAGATCCTCCACTATCTCAACGACTCCGGCACAAAGGTCCTCTTCGCCTTCAAGATGTTCGAGGAGCAGGCCCGAAAGGCCTTCGAGCGGGCGCCCGGATGCGAACGGCTGGTCATCGTCTCCACGCCGGACGACCTGGCGAAACCCGAGGTCGGCGACAACTTCATGGCCCTGCTGGCCGCCTCGGACGACCGGTGCGACGTGGTCCAGACCATGCCGGACGACACCGCCGTGATCCTCTACACCTCCGGCACCACCGGCGCGCCCAAGGGCGCCGAACTGACCCACTTCAACATGTTCTTCAACGCCTACCTCGCCTCCCGCGAGATCGTGCGCTGCACCCCCGAGGACGTCTTTCTGGCCGTGCTGCCCCTGTTCCACTCCTTCGGGCAGACCTGCGTCATGAACGCGGCCATCCTCTCCGGGGCGGCGGTCACCATGCTCCCCCGGTTTGAGACGGGCAAGGCGCTGGAGGTGATCGCGCGCGACCGGGTCACCGTGCTGGCCATGGTGCCGACCATGTACTTCTTCCTGCTGAACATGCAGAACTGGGCGGACTACGACCTGTCGGGCGTGCGCATCGCCATTTCCGGAGGGGCCGCGCTGCCCGAGGAGGTCCACCACCAGTTCCGGGAGCGCTACGGCATCACGCTGCAGGAGGGCTACGGCCTCTCCGAGACCAGCCCCGTGGCGTCGTTCACCGTGGCGGAGGAGGAGGTGCGCGTCGGCTCCATCGGGCGGCCCGTCTGGGGCGTCGAGATGGGCGTCAAGCTGGATGACGGCGGCCTGGCCGCCGCGGGCGAGACGGGGGAGATCGTCATCCGCGGGCACAATGTCATGAAGGGCTACCTGAACAA
>JAKPUV010001052.1 GCA_029554925.1 Candidatus Hydrogenedentota bacterium
CGCGCGCGCCCTGCAGGCCGGGATGACCGGGGAACTGCTCGAAAACACCGATTTTGCGCAGTGGGACGGCTCGCGGCCGGCCGGATGGAGCATCTGGAACCCGATCAAGGGCTGCAAGGCGGTGCCCGGGCCGCCGGGGCCCTCCGGCGCGCCGTCGCTGGAGCTGGTGCCCGACGACGCGGGGTTTGTGGACCTGAACGCGCGGGTGCCCGCGGCGAACGGGATGCTGCACGCCGGGGAGAGCCTGCTGCTGACGCTGACCCTGCGCGCCGACCTTGATGTGCCGATGGAGATACTGGTGACGGTGGTGCACGGCGAGAACGCGGGGGAGAAGACGGCGGCGAAGCTGCCCTTTAAAGGCGACGGCAACTGGAACACGATCCAGTACACCCTGCCGGCCCTTCCCCCGAACCCCGACCGGATCGAGCTGGCCATCCGGGTGCGCGGCGCGAAGGAGGGCACGGCGTATGTGAGCCGGGCCAGCCTGCGGGTGCTGCCCCCGGTCACCTAGGGCGCCGCGGCGGTTTCCGGAGCACCCCCATGAAGAAAGCACTGCTGGTTATGGCTGCCATGACGACCCTCACGTCCCTGTGCGCGGCGGACTCCGGGGCGCTCGACGCGCTCCTGGGCGAGAACTGGTACGGGGTCTACATGAACGGCCAGAAGGCCGGCTACTCCACCAGCCGGGTCTCCCGGGACGAACAGGGCCGCGTGCACGTCGTGGAGGACGCGAAGTTCCAGGTGGCCATGTCGGGGGCGCGCCAGGACATGCGCATCTTCTCCGAGCGGATCTACGCCCCCGACGGCGCCCTGCTGGAGATCATCTCCGAGGTGGTGGACCCGGCCCAGGTCTCGCGCTTCCACGCCATGGTGTCCGACGGGGAGCTGCTGCTGCAGAGCACCGTGGGCGGCGCGGTGAAGGAGACCACCCTGCCCGCGCCGACCGAGACCGTCAACGACGCCCTGCACCTGGGGCTCTGGGCGCGCGGCACCCCCCAGGTGGGCGACGTCATCAACTTCTCCGTCTTCGAGCCCCTGTATGAGCAGGAGGTCGCCGGGGTCAGCCGCGTGGTCGGCGTGGAGGAGCGCGTGCTGAACGGGGTACCCACGAAGGTCTACCACGTCCGCACGGCCATAGACCTCATGGCCATCGACTCCCGGAGCTTCGTCGCCGAGACGGGGCTCACCCTGGAGGACGAGGTGGCCGGCATCCTCACGCAGCGGCTCGAGGCCGAGGAGATCGCCAAGGACGTCTCCTACAGCAACGACGTCATCGTCTCCAACGCGGCCCTCGTGGAGACCCCCGTGGCCGACCCCCGCAACCGCGAACGGCTCCGCCTCGCCCTGCGCGGCCCGGTCAACGAGAACCACCTGTTCAACGACGACCGCCAGCGCGTGGTCAGCCGCGGGGACCATCATGAGTTTCTCTCGCGGCGCATTGACCCCGACGCGCTGGCGCCGGTGCTGCTGCCTGTGACCGAGGAGGGCGTGGCGCGCCACCTGAAGCCCACCGCCTTCATCCAGAGCGACCACCCGAAGCTGGTGGAGAAGGCCCGCGAGATCGCCGGGGAGGAGAAGAACACGCTGGAAATCTCCCGGAAACTCTGCAAATGGGTCCACGACAACGTGCGCAGCTCCTTCTCCGCGCGCCTGTCGAACGCCCTGGAGGTGCTCGAGCACCGCGAGGGCGACTGCACCGAGCACAGCGTGCTGTTCATCGGCCTGGCCCGCGCCGCCGGCATCCCGTCGCGCGAGGTCGCCGGGCTCATCTACATCGGCGGGGCGCAGCCGGGCTTCTACTTCCACCAGTGGGCCTCGGTGTGGGTCGGGCAGTGGGTGGACATGGACCCCACCTTTGACCAGCCCGCCGTGGACGCGACCCACGTCAAGCTCGCAGAGGGCGACCTCTACCGGCAGGCGCGCATCATTCCCATCATCGGCAACCTCAAGATCGAGGTGCTCCCCGACGAGGGGCCCGACCTCTTCGCCGAGGCGGAAGCCGCCGCGGCCGCCGCCGGGCCCGACGCGACGGGCGCGGGCGAGCCCGAGCCCGAGGAGGCCGCCCCGGCCGGAAACGGGGGCTGACCGCGCGGACGCTTCCGGTCTTTCCAGCGGCTGTGACGCCCACAGGTGGCGGCGCGGGGCGCTTCCCGAGTAAAATACGGGCATGGGCGCGGACGTGAAGAAAACAAACGGCCTCATGGTTCTCGGGCCGACGGCGTCGGGCAAGACGGCGCTGGGGGTGCAGATCGCCCGCGCGCTCAACGGGGAAATCCTTTCGGTGGACTCGCGGCAGGTCTACCGGGGGCTCGACATCGGCTCGGGCAAGGACCTCTCGGAATACACCACCGGCGGCAGGACCGTGCCGTACCACCTCATCGACATCGCGGGACTCGACCAGGAGTTCAGCGTCTACGATTTCCAGAGGGCCTTTTTCGGCGCCCTCGCGGACGTGACGGCGCGCGCCGCGCTGCCCGTGGCCGTGGGGGGCACGGGGCTGTACCTGGACGCCGTGCTCGGGGGGTACGCCTTCGCCGACGCGCCGGAGAACCCGGAGCTGCGCGAGGAGCTGGCCGCGCTGGACGACGACGCGCTCCGCGCGCGGCTGCTGGCCCTGCGCCCCGAACAGCACAACACGACGGACCTGGAGGACCGGGAGCGCCTGGTGCGCGCCGTCGAGGTCGCCGAGGCGGGC
>JAKPUV010001056.1 GCA_029554925.1 Candidatus Hydrogenedentota bacterium
GCGGAGGCGACGGAGTGGACGGCGTGGCAGCGGGGGCAGCGGACGCGGGGGTGGGCGTATTCCGGGGGGATTTTGAGTTTTGCGCCGCAGGGGCAGGTGATGAAGAGGAAGTTGTTCATTCGGCGGACGAGGTCGCCCGCGTCGCGGGCGCGGGCCACGCGGATTTCCGGGGTGTCGGGCTCCGCCGCCGGGCGCGCCTGCTGAAAGACAGCGGCTGCGGCCGCAGGCAGGGGGACGCGGTCGGCCCCGGACGCGGGACGGGCGGCGGGGCGCGCCGCCGGGGCGGCCCCGGACTCGGCGAGCAGGGCGGCGGGCATTCTGGCGCCGCCGCCGTCCAGCTTCCCCCAGGCATCCGCGTAGGTCTTGTAGGAAACGCCCCCCGCCATGCCCCGGAGCACGGCGATGCGCTTCTCGACGGGCGGGTGGGTGCTGGTGAGGGAGGAAAACGCGGCGCCCTCGGGCGTGAGGGGGTTGATGATGTACATGGGGGCGGTCACGCGGTTCTTCGTCTCCAGCGCGGCGTTTCCGGAGATTTCCTCGAGCGCCGAGGCGAGGCCCTCGGGATAGCGCGTGAGCACGGCGGCCCCGGCGTCGGCGAGGTACTCCCTGCGCCGGGAGCACGCGAAGTAGATAAGCTGGGCCAAAAGCGGCGCGACAATCATCAGCACGAGGGCCACGAGGAACAGGACGAGCAGGTACGCGCCGCCGCCCTGGGACTTGGAGGAGCGGTAGCGGCGGGTGCCCGACATGCGCAGGCCGCGGGCCGTCATGCGGTAGAAGAGGTCCGTCAACATGATGATCGTGCCCGCCATGACGCCCATCATGGTCATGTAGAGCACGTCGCGGTGGACGATGTGGCTGATCTCGTGGGCGATGACGCCCTGGAGCTGGTCGCGGTTGAGCCGCGCCAGGAGCCCCGCCGTCACGGCCACGGAGGCGTGCTGCGGGTCGCGTCCGGCGGCGAAGGCGTTGAGCCCCATGTCCTCGATCAGGTAAATCTCCGGCGGTTTCGGCAGCATGGCCGCGATGGACATCTCCTCGACCACGTTGAAGAGCTGCGGGCTGTCGGCCTTGGTGAGTTTCTTCGCGCCGCTGGCCGCCATGAGCATCTGGGCGCCCGCGGTGTAGGCGGCGAGGGCCTGCACGGCCCACACCAGCAGGGCGACGGCCATGCCGATGAGGCCGCCGGGGGTGAAGGTGAGGCGCAGGGCGCGCGCCTGGTCGAGGGCGACGACCTGGTCGTCCACGGCGGGGTACACGGCGAAGCCGATGGCGTAGCCCACG
>JAKPUV010001062.1 GCA_029554925.1 Candidatus Hydrogenedentota bacterium
TACGACCCCGCCGCCGCCCAGCGCTTCGGAACGGACTTCACCCAGCCGCTGGTCGCCGTGCCCGCCGCGAAGCGCGCCAAGGCCCCGGAGACGCGGGTGCGCATCGCCCCCGACTGCGTCGTCGCGACGGTGCTGAAACCCGGCGACGACGGCGCGTCGGACATCCTGCGCCTGTTCAACGCGTCCGACACCGCATGCGAGGCGGTGGTGGACTGGGGGCGCCCCCGTCCGAAGCGCGTTGAAATGAGCTCGCTGTCGGAGACGCCCGGCGAGCGGCTGGACGGCCCCGTGCGCCTCGCACCCTATGAAGTGGTCACCCTGCGCGCTGTGCGCTGAGCCCGCACTTGTCAAAGGAGAAAGAACATGACCCCGCGTGAACGCGTGATGGCGGCGCTGAACCACCGGCAGCCGGACTCGGTGCCGATTGACCTTTCCGGACACCGCTCCTCGGGCATCGCCGCCATGGCGTACCCGAAGCTGCGCGCCCATCTGGGCCTGCCGCCCCGGCCGGTGCGGGTATACGACCCCGTGCAGCAGCTCGCCGTGGTGGACGACGACGTGCTGGACCGCTTCGGCGTGGACACCGTCGAGCTGGGCCGGGGCTTCGCCCTGGACGACCGGGACTGGGCGGAGTGGGTGCTGCCCGACGGCACGCCGTGCCTCGTGAACGCGTGGGTCAAGCCGGAGCGCGACGGGGACCGCTGGGTGATCCGGTCGGCCTCCGGGCGGATCATCGCCGCCATGCCCGACGGCGCGTGGTATTTCGAGCAGACCCACTGGCCCTTCCTGGACGGCGACGACCCGGATCATCTGCCCGAGGCCATGGCCGAGTGCATGTGGACGGCCATCGCCTCGCCGCCCGGGCCCCTCGCCCCGGACGCGGAGACCCTGGCCGAAGGGGCCAAGGCCCTGCGCGCGCGCACGGACCGCGCCATTATCGGCCTCTTCGGCGGCAACCTGCTGGAGATGGGCCAGTTCCTCTACCGCAACGACCAGTTCCTCCTCATGCTCGCGGCGGAGCCCGACCGCGTGAACCGCTTCCTGGACAAGACGGTGGAGCTGCATCTGGCGAACCTGGAGCGCTTCCTCGGCGCCGTGGGGCCCCATGTGGACATCGTGCTGTTCGGCGACGACCTGGGCATGCAGAACGGCCCGCAGATGTCGCCCGACATGTACCGCGAGTACTTCAAGCCGCGCCACGCCCTGATGTGGGCGCGGGCGAAGGAGCTCGCCGACGTGAAGATCATGCTGCACTGCTGCGGCGGGGTGCGCGAGCTGCTCCCGGACCTGATTGACGCCGGGCTGGACGCCATCAACCCCGTGCAGGTCTCCTGCCGGGGCATGGACGCGGCGGGGCTCAAGCGCGACTTCGGGCGAGACCTCACCTTCTGGGGCGGCGGCTGCGACACGCGGGACATTCTGCCCAACGGCGCGCCGGAGGCGGTGGCCGCGCATGTGCGCGCGCAGGTGGCAACCATGAACCCCGGCGGCGGCTTCGTGTTCCAGCAGGTGCACAACATTCTGGCGAACGTGCCGCCGGAGAACATCACGGCGATGCTCGACGCGGTCCGGGGATGACGGACCTCCCCCTCCCCCGGCGCCGCCTGCATGAAAAGGAGGAAAACGCATGAACCTGCATCTCTCCACCCGTCTCCGGCGCATGCGCCGCAACGAGACCCTGCGCCGCATGGCGCGGGAGACGCGGCTCTCCGTGGACAACCTGATCGCCCCGCTCTTCGTGCGCCCCGGCGCGGGGGTGCGCAACCCCATCGCGTCCATGCCCGGCCAGTGTCAGTTCAGCCCGGACACGCTGGCGGAGGAGGCGCGCGCGCTTGCGGACCTCGGGGTCCCGGCGGTGATCCTCTTCGGCATCCCCGACCGCAAGGACGCGGAGGGCTCCGGGGCCTACGACCCCGACGGCATCATCCCCCGCGCCGTCGCGGCGGTGAAGGCGGCCCGCCCGGACCTCTGCGTCATCACCGACGTTTGCCTCTGCGAATACACCGACCACGGCCACTGCGGCGTGGTGCGGCCCAACCGCGACGGCGTCCAGGACGTGGACAACGACGCGACGGTGGACCTGCTGGCGCGCGAGGCGCTGGCCCACGCCCGCGCGGGCGCGGACATGGTGGCCCCGTCGGACATGATGGACGGCCGCGTCGGCGCGATCCGCGACGCCCTCGACGCCCACGGCTTCGCCGACCTCCCCGTCATGGCGTACAGCGCGAAATTCGCCTCCGCCTTCTATGGGCCCTTCCGCGACGCCGCCGAGTCGCCGCCGCAGTTCGGCGACCGCCGCTCGTACCAGATGGACCCCGCGAACGCCCGCGAGGCCCTGCGCGAGATCGCCCTGGACCTGGACGAGGGCGCGGACATCGTCATGGTGAAGCCCGCCCTCCCCTATCTCGACATCCTGCGCGCGGCGGCGGACACCTTCGACATCCCCCTCGCCGCCTACAACGTCAGCGGCGAGTACGCCATGGTCAAGGCCGCCGCGGCCAACGGCTGGATCGAGGAGAAACGCGCCGCCCTGGAGATGCTCACCGGCATCCGCCGCGCGGGCGCGCAGATGATCCTGACCTACTGGGCGAAGGACGCGGCGGGATGGCTTAGGGTCTAGGGTGCAGGGTCTGGTTCAGGGTGCGGGCTTTGTACCCGTTGCGGTATCCTTTTGCGCACACAACAGCGGGCTTGGCCCGGGGAGTCTTGGTGATGACCATTTCGCGTTCGAGCATTGTCCAGGCCTTTGAAAACCGGTTCGGCGGGAGCCCCGACATGGTGGTGCGCGCGCCGGGGCGCGTGAACATCATCGGCGAGCACACGGACTACAACCACGGGTTCGTGCTGCCCATGGCCATCGAGCGGGAGACGGTCATCGCCGCGCGCCGCCGCGACGACCGCGCCCTCCACGCGCGCGCGGAGAATCTGGACCGGGAAACGGTCGCCGACCTCGACCACCGCGTCCGCAGCGCGGAGGAGCCGTGGGTGGACTATATTGTCGGCGTGGCGGAGGAGCTGGCGAAGGAGGGGCTTCCCCTCACGGGCGCGGACCTCGTGGTGGAGGGAGATGTGCCCATCGGCTGCGGCCTGAGCAGCTCCGCCGCCCTGGAGATGGCGGCCCTCTGCATGTTCGAGCATTTCGGCGGCTTCACGATGGAGGGCCCCGCCGCCGCCCGCCTCGGCCAGCGTGTCGAGAACCTCTTCCTCGGCCTCAGCACCGGCATCATGGACCAGTTTATCTCGCGCTGCGGAAAGGCGGGCCACGGGCTCTTCCTCGACTGCCGCAACTTCGAGTACGAGCTGGTCCCCATCGCCTTCCCGGACGCCGTGTTCGTCATCGCGAACACCGCCTGCCCGCGCGGGCTCACCAGCTCCAAGTACAACGAGCGCGTCGC
>JAKPUV010001063.1 GCA_029554925.1 Candidatus Hydrogenedentota bacterium
AGTCGGACGGGTCCGACCGGTCGGACAAGTCTCCCGGAGCGCCTTTCCCTCACCCGAAGTCGTCGTAGGCGATCATGTCATCCTCCACGCCGAGGCTGTGGAGCATGTTCGTGCAGGCGGAGAGCATCATGGGCGGGCCGCAGAGGTAGTACTCGATGTCCTCGGGGGCGGGGTGCTTGCTGAGGTACTCGTCGTGGAGCACCTGGTGGATGAACCCCGTGAGGCCGCTCCAGTTGTCCTCGGGCTGCGGCTCGGACAGGGCGGTGTGCCAGGTGAAGTTGGGGTTCTCCGCGGCGATGGCGTTGAAGTCGTCCTCGTAGAACATCTCGCGCAGGCTGCGCGCGCCGTACCAGAAGGTGACCTTGCGGCCGGTCTTGATCCTGCGGAACTGGTCGAAGATGTGGGAGCGCATGGGGGCCATGCCGGCGCCGCCGCCGATGAAGCACATCTCGCGCTGCGTCTCCTGGGCGAAGAACTCGCCGAAGGGCCCGGAGATGGTGACCTCGTCCCCCGGCTTGAGGGAGAAGATGAAGGAGGACATGAGCCCCGGCGGGATGCCCTGGGTGCGCGGGGGCGGCGTGGCGATGCGCACGTTGAGCATGATGATGCCGAACTCCTCGGGGTAGTTGGCCATGGAATAGGCGCGGGTGACGGGCTCGTCGGCCACGGAGCGCAGGTCCCACAGTTTGAAGGCGTCCCACGCGTCGCGGTATTCGGGCTCGATGTCGAAGTCCTTGAACTCGACGGTCCCCGCGGGCCGCTCGATCTGGATGTAGCCGCCGGCGCGGAAGGGCACGGACTCGCCCGCGGGCAGCTCCAGCACCAGTTCCTTGATGAAGGTGGCGACGTTGTGGTTGGAGCGGACCTTGCAGCGCCATTTGCGGACGTCGAAGATTTCCGGCGGAATCTCGATCTTGAGGTCGTTCTTGACCTTGACCTGGCAGGAGAGGCGGACGCCCTCGCGGGCCTCCTTGCGGTTGATGTGGCCGGTCTCCGTGGGCAGGAGCGACCCGCCGCCCTCGTGCACCTTCACCTTGCACACGCCGCAGGAGCCCTTGCCGCCGCAGGCGGAGGGCACGAATATCTTGTTCGCCGCGAGCGTGCCCAGCAGCGTGCCGCCCGCCGGGGTCACCAGCGCCTTCGACTCGTCGTCGTTGATCAGGATTTTGACGTCGCCGGAGGCCACCAGCTTGGCCTTCGCCACCAGCAGGACCGCCACCAGCGCGAGGATGACCACGCAGAAGGCGATGACGCCGCTAACCACCGTTACCGTTGCCGCACCCATTTCAACTCCTTGCTCCCGGCGGGCCGACCCGCCGTTGATTGGTGACGCGTCACAGCTGAATGCCGCCGAAGGACATGAACCCGATGGCCATCAGCCCGGCCAGCACGAAGGCGATGCCGAGGCCGCGCAGGGGCTTCGGCACGTTGCTGTAGCGCATGCGCTCGCGGATGCCCGCCATCAGCGCGATGGCCAGGGCCCATCCGGCGCCGGAGCCGACGCCGTAGACCACGCTCTCGGGGAAGGTGTAGCTGCGCTCGACCATG
>JAKPUV010001065.1 GCA_029554925.1 Candidatus Hydrogenedentota bacterium
CATGTTGTTGAGGCCCTCGGCGTCGTTGGCGGCCTCGCCCTTCTCCAGGCCGAAGCCCATGTTCCAGTAGGTGGACCCCGGCACGATCATGCGGGTCATGAGGAACATGTGGTTGATGGCGTCCTGCACGCCGCCCGCGCCGCCGCGCCGCACGGCCACCACGGCCGCGCCGATCTTGCGGCTGAGCATGGCGTTGTTGGCGCAGGCCACGAGTCCCACGCGGTCGAGCAGCGCCGTGACCTCCGCCGTCGGCCCGGCGAAATAGGTCGGCGACCCGATCACCACGGCGTCCGCCTCCAGGATCTTCGCGATCCAGCCGTTCATCTCGTCGCCGTTGTGCGCGCAGCGGCAGTCCTTGGTCTGGAAGCACCGGTAGCACGCCTGGCACCCCCGCACCGGCCTGCCGCCCACCTGGACCAGCTCGGTTTCGATGCCCGCCGCGGCGATGGGCTCCAGCACCTTCCGCAGGAGCAGCTCCGTGTTGCCGCCCAGTCTCGGGCTTCCGTTGAACGCGACCACCTTCATGGCGCCTCCTTTCCGTTGGGGCCCCCAGTCTACACCACCGCCGCCCCCTCTGGACAATTCACGGGCGCTGTGCTATCGTGGTGCGGGCGTCCATGATCAACCCACGCCAACGAGGAGACCGCCATGAATCCCCACACGTCCCTGCCGGTCGGATGCGCCTGCTGCCCCATGAGCCGCCGGAGCTTCCTGAAGACGGGCTGCGCCTGCGCGGGCGCGGCCGGCGCCGCCCTGTTCGCGGGAAAAACCCTCGCCGCCGAGCGCACCGGCAAGCTGCGCCTCAAGGTGGTCTACTCCCTCCACGCCCCCGTGCAGCCCGGCCCCGACTGGCCCAACGTCGGCTTCGACTTCCGCCCCGTCATGGAGAAGTTCACCAACGCCTTCACCCAGGCCTTCCCGGACATGGAGTTTGAGACCGCCATGGCGGCCAACGAGGACGAGGCCAAGGCGATCCTGAAGGCCGACCAGAAGGCCGGCAAGGACGGCCCCGACGGATATATCGTCTACCAGCTCAACTGCTGGAACCGCATCGTCCAGACCCTGGCCACATCGGACAAGCCGGTGCTCTACGCCGACTTCCAGTACGGCGGCAGCGGCGGGTTCCTCGTCTACACCGCCGCCTTCCTCCGCGAGAACCGGTCCAACGTCGGCTTTGTCGCCTCCTCCAGGATTGAGGACCACCTCGCCGCCGTCCGCTGCTTCCCCGGGGTCCTCTCCGGAAACGGCGTCACCTTCGCCGAGGCCACGGCCCGCGTCCGCCGCGCCGCCACCGCCCAGCCCACCGCCGCCGGGGTCCAGCCCGACGACGTGAAGACCGTCTCCGCCGCCGAGTGCGTGGAGAAGATGAAGGCCTCGCGCATCCTCGCCTTCCTCGACCAGAACACCAAGCCCGAGGCCCCCTACGGGATCGTGCCCGTGGTCTACCTGCCCTTCGCCGAGCTGAACGAGGCCTGGGAGAAGGCCGACAAGGACGCCACCGCCGCCGTCGCCGACCGGTGGGTGAAGAACGCCGCCGTGGTCGAGGGCGCGGCCCCCGAGTCCATCCAGGCGGCCGCCGCCATGTACCTGGGCATGAAGGAGATCCTCAAGCGCCACGACGCCAACGCCATCACCGTCAACTGCCTCGGCGGGTTCTACGGCGGCCACATCCACGCCTACCCCTGCCTCGGCTTCCACGAGCTGTGCAACGAGGGCCTCGTCGGCGCGTGCGAGTGCGACGTCCGCTCCACCTCCACCATGGTCGCCTTCAGCGCCCTCACCGGCGGCCGCACCGGGTTCATCAGCGACCCCGTCGTGGACACGTCGCGCGACGCCATCATCTACGCCCACTGCGTCGCGCCCAACCGCGCCTTCGGCCCCGGCGGCGCGGCCAACCCCTACCAGATCCTCACCCACTCCGAGGACCGGCAGGGCGCCTCCGTCCGCTCCGTCCTGCCCACGGGCTACATGACCACCACCATCGAGCTCGGCCCCGACCGCAAGGAGATCCTCTTCCACCAGGGCGTCGCCGTGGACAACGACCCCGACGACCGCGCCTGCCGCACCAAGCTCGTCGTCGAGCCCAAGGGCGACATCGAGAAGCTCTTCACCATGTGGGACACCTACGGCTGGCACCGCGTCACCGCCTACGGCGACCTCCGCGAGCCCGTCTTCGCCCTCGCCGACGCCCTCGGATACAAGGTCTGCGAGGAGGCCTGAGCGTTTTCCAGAAAACCGCGCCCCCGCCCGGCATCCCCGGGCGGGGGCGTTTTCTGCTGGGGGGGCGCGCGCGCCGCGCGGCCTATTGGAGAAACTGCGTCTGGATGGCGAATGCCTCGAGGTAGACGGCGCCGCTGCACGCGGCGAAGAGGAGGCCCAGCTTGATCTCGGCCCACATGTCCTGGAAGAACTCGCCCCGGAAGGCGGACCAGAGGTCGGGCTTGAGCCAGAACCACACGGCCTCGGTGAACTCCTCCCAGTCCTTGAAGATCACGCGGTAGGCGAGGTAGTACAGCGGGGCGTTGAGCACGGCCAGGGTGGCCAGCAGCACGGGGTTCAGTCCGGTGTTCACTGCGCGGCCCCCTCCAGCGGCGTGAGCGTGACGGGCCCGGCGAGGCCGGAGGGCAGCACGGGCCACTTGGCCGCGTCGAAGGGCTTGTAGTCTATGTTCACGAAGTAGGCGCGCTGCCACTTTTCCCCGTTGCGGTCCATGGCGGCGACGCGGTTGGCGGCGAGGTTGGTCACCTCCACCTCCAGGGTGTTCTTCCCGGCGGGCAGGGGGCCGACATGGTCCAGCCGGTAGGGTGGCATCCATGCCGTGCCGGCGTCGCGCCCGTTGACGCGCACGGCGGCACACTCGCGCACGTCGCCGAGGTCCAGCCGCCAGCCGGCCGCGGCGGCCGCCGTTTCGGACAGGTGAAACTCCGCGCGGTAGACGGCGGTGCCGGAGAAGGCCTCCGTGCCGGGGGACTCGGTCCAGAACGCGGGCCGCCTCAGTTTGAGCGGCGCGGGCAGCGCCGGGCCGCCGTCGGTGAAGGTGACGGACCACGCGCCGTCCACGACGAGGGGCGGCCCGGCGGGTTTGGCGGCGGTCCACGGGGCGGCGGGCGCCGCGGGCGCGGCGTCGTACACGCGCACCACGCAGGACTGCCCCGGCTCCAGCGTGAGCGGCACGCGGGCTCCGGCGTCCCCCGTCCCCAGCGGGATCATCCCCGAGCGCCCGGTCATGGGGTCGAAAAGCGCGGCGGCGGCCCCGCCGGTGGACAGGGGCATCTCGCCGTCGAAGGCGGCGTCGGAGCGGTTCACGAAGAACCACGCCGTGCCGTCGTCCATCCGCCGGCGCACGAAGAAGACGCCGTGGTCCACGGCGGCCTCGCGGCGCAGGCCCGCCACGGCGGCCTCCAGGTCCTCTGTCACCGTGGCGCGCGGGACCAGCTTGTCCATCTCCGCCTTGAGCGCGGCGCGCCGCGCCTCCAGCGCGCCCAGCCCCGGCGCATCCCGCGGCGGCTCGCCGAGAAACACGACCCGCATCCCCCGGTCGGCGAGGCGGTTCAGGGCGGCGGCGGTGTCCGGCGGCAGGAGCCCGCAGCGGGGCACGACCACGGCGCGGTAGCGCGACAGGTCCGCCGCCGCGAGCTGGCGGTCGGACACGTAGTCGAAGTCGTGGCCGTGGTCCCACAGCCACGCGGCGGCCTCGTGCGCCGGGCGCAGCCCGGTGTGCAGCCATTCCTTCGTGTTGTGGACCGTGAGCCGGTGGAGCGAGGGCGGGTCCTTCGCGGGGGTGGCCCACAGGTCGTACACGGGGAAATAGAGGAGGATGTCCGCGTCCGGGCGGCCCGCCTGGAGGAACGACTGGCACCGCGCCAGGTAGCCGTTGATTTCGGGCAGGTGCCGGTGCCACGGGTTGGTCGGGCCGAAGTGCGTGGACGCGTAGAAGAGCCAGCCCGGCCAGGGGGCGCTTTCGGGCGAGTAGGCCGTGCCGTGGAAGAGCGCGTGGTTCACACCGCCGAGGAACAGCTTGTCCATCTCCGCCTTCACGGCGGCGGGGCGCTCCTGGAAATGCTCGTCGAGCCAGGTGCACGACTCGGAGGCCACCAGGCCCCGCCCCGCGACATGGGCGGCGGACGACGAGAACTTGGTCATGAGCAGCTCGCTGCCCTCGCGGCCGAAGCCCTCCGTCTCGGGGATGTCCGCCGCGGCGTAGAGGTCGAGGAGGTTCCCCGGCGAGCCGTGGGCCTCGTAGCGGCTGAGGCTGCCGCGCCCGCGCACCCACGCCGCCCAGGGCTCCGCGAAGTCCAGCAGCATCAGGTCGCCCACCGTCTCGTTGTAGTCCGACCGCACCCGGCCCACCGTGTCCGGGTCGCCCATGCCCAGCAGCGCGGGGAAATGGTCCGCCAGGTCATAGCCGCGCCGTTCCTTGAAGCGGTCCAGCAGGAGGTCCGTCCAGTTCTGGTTGTAGACCTCGTACGAGTCCAGATAGAAGGCCCGGGGCGTTTTGCCGGTGTAGCCCGCGAAGGCCTCGTCAAACCGCGCGAGATAGCGCCCCAGCTTCTCCCGCGACCAGTGGTCCAGCACGTTCCCCTCGCCGCCCGGCGCGGCGCGCTTCACCTGCTGCTTGGTCCACCCCTGGAACAGCGCCACCAGCGTGCGCGGGCCGTCCGCGGGCGACCAGTCCAGCGTGCCGTCCGCGCCCGCGCGGGCCGTCACATCCTCCGCCGCGCCGTCGGCGGCGTAGGCCATCACCCGCTTCAGCATGGCCTCCGGCTGCTCCGCACAGGCCAGCTTCTCGCCCAGGCGCTGCCCCGCGTCGAGCGCGTACACCTGGAAGAAGGCGCGGGCGGCGGCCTCCTCCGGGCCGACCCACGGCCCGCCGTAGGGCCAGCCCGTGCCGAGGGTCATGTCCACGCCCAGGCCGCGCCTGTCGGCCTCCCCCACGGCCGCCGCCAGCAGCTCCATCCACCGGTCCGACAGGAACGGGACCGGCTCCGCCTCCGGGTTCTCCGCGGCGTAGATGGGGATGACGTGCATGCCCCCCAGGCCCGCCGCGCCGTAGACCTCCGCGTGCCGCGCCAGCTCCGGCACGGTCACCGCGCTGCCCATCCACCACCAGTAAGTCCAGGGGCGGCACTCCCTCGTGACCGGCGGCCACGCCGGCGAAGGCGCGGCGGCCTCCGGCGCGGCAAGCGCGGGCAGCCCCAGCAGACAGAAGACGGTGAGAAAGCGCGCAACCATGGCCGGACCCTCCAGTGTGCCCCCCCATTATGGCACACGCGCCGCAAGGAAAAAGAAAGAGCCCCCAAACCTTGCGGCAGGGGGCGATAGGGGCGGCTCAACGCCGGAGCCCTCCGTGGTGAAACCCTTACTATGATTAGCAGAGAATCACCGCTCAGGTATACTATGCTGTATACTATACAGCACGTGCCGTGCGTTGTCAAGTGAACGAAAAGGAGGTTTCTGATGGGTGGGAGCGCGGAGAGGACCGTTCTGGGGCTGGATCTTGGGGCCAATTCTGTGGGATGGGCGCTGGTGGGCTATGAAAACGGGGAGCCGGCCCAGATTGTGGACATGGGGGTCCGCATCTTCGAGGCGGGCACCGACGGCGACATTGCCAGCGGGCGCGACGAGTCGCGCGCGGTGGAGCGGCGCGGCGCGCGGCTTCGCCGCCGCCAGACCAAGCGCCAGTCGGAGCGCATGACGGAGCTGGCCCGCACGCTCCAGCGCTTCGGGCTCCTCCCGCCCGGGGAACTCCGCAAGGGGGCCGACCGCCACGCCTTCTTTCTGGCCCTCGACGACCGCCTGCGCGCCGACTTCGCGGCGCAGGGGTTCTCCGTGGACCAGAGCGACGGCCTCCGCGAGTTTCCCTACTTCCTGCGCGCGCGCGCGCTCGACGCGCCGCTGGAGCCCCACGCCCTCGGGCGCGCCCTGTACCACCTCGCCGTCCGGCGCGGCTTCCAGAGCAACCGCAAGAGCGACAAGGAGGAGAAGGAGCTGGGCGTGGTCAAGGCCTCCATCTCGGTCCTGGAGCAGGCCATGCGCGAATCCGGCGCGCGCACGCTCGGCGAATACTTCCACCGCATGGACCCGTCGCTGGAGCGCATCCGCAAGCGCTGGACCGCGCGGAGCATGTACAAGGACGAGTTCGACCAAATCCTTGACGCGCAGGCGCGGATGGGCGCGCTGGCCCTTTCGCCGGACGACCGCAAGACGCTCGAATACCGCATCTTTTACCAGCGCCCTCTCAAGAGCCAGAAGGGGCTGGTGGGCCGGTGCGAGCTGGAGCCCGGCAAGCGCCGCGCGCCCGTCGCCCTGCTTTCGGCGCAGCGCTTCCGCATCCTCCAGAAGGTGAACGACCTGCGCCTGCACTATCTCGACGGCACCGAGCGCGGCCTGACGGAGGAGGAGAAGAAGACGCTGGCGGCGTTCATGGAAATCCACGACGAGGTCAGCTTCGCGGGGATGCGCAAGGCCCTCAAGCTCTCCAAGGAAGTGGACTTCAACCTGGAGCGGGGCGGCGAGAAGAAGCTCAAGGGCAACGTGACCAACGCGCGCCTTCTCAAGGTGTTCGGCGACCGGTGGAACACCCTCGGCGACACGGAAAAGAAGGCGATTGTGGGAGAGATCCTCGGCATCGAGGATTTCATGGCGCTGGCGCGGCGCGGGCTGGCGTGGGGGCTGGGTCCGGCGGAGGCGGAGGCCTTCGCCAAGATTCACCTGGAGCAGGGCTACAGCGCCCTGTCCCGCGAGGCGCTCAAGAAGCTGCTGCCCCTCATGGAGGAGGGCGTTCCCTTCAAGACGGCGGAGGACCGCGTCTACGGCAACCGCCTGCTCGGGAAAGAGGCCCGGCCCAAGCTCGACCCGGTGGTGGTCGCCCTGCCGTCCATCCGCAACCCCGTGGTCATGCGCACCCTCACGGAGATGCGCAAGGTGGTGAACGCCGTCATCGCCAAGCACGGCAAGCCCGACGAGATTCATCTGGAGCTGGCCCGCGACCTCAAGAAGACGCGCGAGGCCCGCGCCCGCCACTCCCGGGACATCCGGGGCCGCGAGCAGGACCGCACCGACGCCCGCGAGAGCATCCAGAAGAAGCTCGGCCAGCAGAAAATCTCGCGGCAGGATATCGAGAAGGTGCTGCTGGCGGAGGAATGCGGCTGGATCTGCCCCTACACCGGCCATTCCATCGGCATGTCCACCCTCCT
The DNA here is from genome assembly GCA_029554925.1 of Candidatus Hydrogenedentota bacterium. Classification (GTDB taxonomy): domain Bacteria; phylum Hydrogenedentota; class Hydrogenedentia; order Hydrogenedentales; family CAITNO01; genus JAAYBR01. The sequence goes on from JAKPUV010001065.1 coordinate 7,197, forward strand.
CGGCGAGCATCCCCAGTTCGACATCGAGCACATCATCCCCTTCTCCCGGTGCCTCGACGACTCGTTCATGAACAAGACGCTGTGCTACCACGAGGAGAACCGCCTGCGGAAGGGCAACAACACCCCCTGGGAGGCCTACGGCGGCGATGAGAAACGCTGGGAGGAGATCATCGCGCGCGTCGAGCGGTTCAAGGGCGACGCCGCCCGCCGCAAGCTGGAGCGGTTCCAGTCGCGCGACATCGCGGACTTCGAGGGCTTCGCCGCGCAGCAGCTCAACGACACCCGCTACGCCTCCAAACTGGCCGCCCGCTACCTCGGCATGCTCTACGGGCAGGACGCGCTCAAACACGTCCAGACCAGCGCCGGTCAGGTCACGGCCCTCCTGCGCGACGCCCTCCACCTGAACGGCCTCCTCGGCGGCGGCGACAAGAAGACCCGCGACGACCACCGCCACCACGCCGTGGACGCCCTCGTCATCGCCCTCACCAGCCGCGCCGCCGTCAAGCGCCTGAGCGACGCCGCCAAGCGGCAGAAACTGGAAAAGGGGCGCATACAGGGCTTCCTGAAAAACGCCCTGCTCCCCTGGGACTCCTTCCAGGCCGACGCCCAGTCCGCCGTGGACGGCATCCTCATCTCCCACCGCGTCAACCACAGGCTGCAGGGACGCCTCCACGAGGACACCTTCTACAGCGCCCCCCGCAAGGATGAGAACGGCAAACCCTATCACGTTGTGCGCAAACCCCTCGACGTCAACTTCAAGCCCGCCGATGTGCAGGGCATCGAGGACCCCGCCGTCCGCGAAGCCGTCCGCGCGCACCTGGCCGCCCACGGCAACGACCCCAAGAAGGCCTTCGCCGACCCCGCCAACCACCCCCGGCTCCCGGGCGCCAACGGTCCCGTGCCCATCCACCGCGTGCGCATCCGCCGCGCCTGCACCACCTTCCAGATCGGCGGCAACGACTACGCCCGCTTCGTCACCGCCGACTCCAACCACCACATGGAAATCGTTGAGGAGACCCGCAACGGCAAGACCCGGTGGACCGGCGTCATGGTGGACCGCCTCCAGGCCGTCTCCCGAAAGAAGCGCGGCGAGGATGTTGTCCAGAAGGATCACGGGGAAGGAAAGAAACTGGTGTGCACGCTGGCACCGAAAGACACTTTCTATCTCAAGGAAGAGAACCTTTACGGGATTGTGCGCAGCGTCAGCAACGGAAACGTCGAGTTCATTTCCATTTTCGATTCCCGGAAGGTGCTGGACTTGAAGAAAGATTCCGGAGTGTGGCGCAAGAGATCCGTAGATGCTCTGCGCGACCTTGGTTTTGTGAAAGTGACCGTGTCCCCGATAGGCGAGGCCACACCGTGCCATGACTGACCGGATCATAGACCTGTCGCGCGACCCGGCGCGGCTGTCCGTGCGCAATGGGTTGCTGGTGATCGAGCGGTCGGAGCTGCCGGAGATCACGGTGCCCTTTGACGATGTGGCGGTGCTCATTGGCACCCATCGCCAGCTTAGTTTCACGCAGACGGTCTTTTCGGAGCTCATGGAGGCGGGCGGGGTCTTCGTGGCCTGCGACCATCGGGGCATGCCCGCCGGGCTCATGCTGCCCATGGAGGGCAACCATGTGCAGGCGGAGCGCTTCGCGGCGCAGGCCGCCGCGCCCCTGCCCACGCGCAAGCGCCTGTGGCAGGGCGTCATCCGCGCAAAGGTCGCCGGGCAGGCCCGCGCCCTGCGCGCCCTCCACGGCGACGACTTCGGCCTCATGACCCTCGCGCGGCGGGTGGGTTCCGGCGACCCGCGCAACGTGGAGGGCCAGGCCGCCCGCCGCTACTGGACCAAACTCTTCGCCGACGACCCGAAGTTCATCCGCGACCGTGACAAGCCCGGACGCAACACCCTGCTCAACTACGGCTACGCCGTCCTGCGCGGCATCGCCGCGCGCGCCGTCTGCGGTGCAGGACTGCACCCCTCCTTCGGCATCCACCACCACAACCGCTACGACGCCTTTCTCCTCGCCGACGACCTCATGGAGCCCTTCCGCCCCCTGGTGGACCTCGCCGTGGTTGCCCTCACCGCGCCGCCCCTCCCCCAGCGGGAACTCGACCCCGAAACGAAGCGCGCCCTCGTCGCCGCCCTGCTGGAGCCCGTGGAGTTTCAGGGGGAGCAGCGCTCCCTCTTCGACGCCCTCGCCCGCATGGCCGCCTCCATGGCGAAGGTTTACCTGGGCCTGCGCAAGGGAATGGATTTGCCCGAATGGTCATGAACACCGCCGGAGAAGAGGCGAGACCGGAACCTCAGAGCGCCGTCCGTCTCCGGGGGGGGCGGCCTCTCTTAGGTCCCCCCTTCAGACATTTTATGGGGCAGATCAAGTTTTTTCAATGGAGTTTTCCACCGGGTTTTCCACCGGGTTCGGGGGGAAACCAGCTGGCGTGCTTTCTCAATGACTGGACGTGTCGGACGTCGCTGTAGGGTTCGTTGGCCTCAACC
>JAKPUV010001066.1 GCA_029554925.1 Candidatus Hydrogenedentota bacterium
GCTGGCCGCGCAGAAGATGGGGTTTGAGCGGGTCGTGCTGGCGCGGGAACTGACGGTGGACGAGATCCGGGCGGTCCGGAACGCCTGCCCGGTGGCGCTGGAGGTGTTCATCCACGGCGCGCTGTGCTATTCCGTGTCCGGACAGTGCCTCTTCAGCAGTCACGTCCACGGCAAGAGCGCGAACCGGGGCCTGTGCCTTCAGCCCTGCCGCCGCGCCTTTTTCGACGGCGCGGGGCACAAGGGCAACGCGTACTCCACGCGGGACCTCGACGCCACGCCGGTGCTGGGCCGCCTCGTGGAGGCGGGGGTGTCGTCGCTGAAGATCGAGGGGCGGCTGAAACCGGCGGAAACGGTCGCCCAGATTGTCCGCGCCTACCGGCTGCTGCTGGACGCCTGGCCCCGCATCGGCCGGGAGGAGGCCGCCGAGGCGCGGCGGCTGCTGGATTCGGCGGTGGGCCGGGAATCCTGCACCGGGTACCTGTCCGCGCCGCGTCCCGCGGGGCTGTTGGGGGCCGTCGAATCGCAGTCCGGACGCCGCATAGGCACCACGGCCCCCTGCCGCACGCCGGGCCACATCGCGTTCCGGCCCACGGAACCCTTGAGCGCGGGCGACCGCCTGCGCGTGCAGGCGCGCCCCGGCCAGCCGCCCGTGTCGGTGACGGTGCGGGAGCTGCTGCTGGACGGACGCCCCGTCAAGCGGGTGCAGGCGGGGCGGCTGGTGGAAGTGGCGGTCCCCTGCCCTGTCCCGGCGGGCGTTGCCGTCGTGAAGGCGGCGGACGCCGGGGCGCGGCCCAAGGGCTTCCAGAACCGCCTGGAGAAACTTGAGGCCCGTAGGACGCGCGCGGAAAAGGCGCGCTTTCCCGTGCAGGTCCGCACCGGGCAGGGCGGCGTGACGCTGAAGGCGGAGGGCGGCGCGGGGGGGCTGGTGGAACTGCGGCACCCGTGGACCCGGCGCGGGGAAATCCCGCACGCCGAGGCACTGGAAATACTGGCCGCCGACACGGCATCGGCGTCGGTGCGGCTCGCGCCGGAAGGGTCGGACGGGTCCTCGCCGTTTCTGATGAAGCCCGAGGAACTCGCCGCCTTCCGCGACCGCTTCCTCGCGCGGCTCGAGGCCGCGCTGAACGAGGCGCGGGACGCGGCGGTGGCCGCCGCCCTCTCCCCCGACCGCGCGGGCCCGGATTCCCCGCCCGTTTGCTGGGTGATCCTTCCCACCCTCGATTGGGTGGGGACTTTCCAGAAGGCGCTGGCGGCGCGGCCCGCGGCGCGGCCTGTCCATTGGATGGTGCCGTTGGCCGCAGTGGACGACCCTTCGTTCGCCGCCGCGCTGCGTTCCGTTGCCGCCCCGGACAGGGTCGGGGTGGTTCTTCCGCACCTCGTGTTTGACCCAAAGGCGCTGGCGGAGGCCCACGCGCGCCTGCGCAAAGCCGCGCAGCTTGGGGTGCAGACCGTGGCGGTGGCCAATCCCGCCGGGTTCCAGATGCTCTCCCGGCTGGGCAAACGCCGCCTGGAGACGCTGGTCCTGCCGTCCATCGGGTGCATGAACCGGACCTGCCTCGCCCAGTTGTCCGCCTTGGGCGCGAATGCGGCCGCCTGTTCGCTGGAGGCGGACGCGGAGACCCTGGAAGCCCTCCTCTCGGCGAAGGGCGGGGCCCGCGCCGCCCTCGTGCGCCACGCCCACGTGCCCCTGTTCCAGTCCCGCGCCCCCGGTCCGGTGGTGCCCTCCGGCACCCTCCGGCTCGAGGAGCCCCCCGTGGACGTGCGCGTGGAACGCCGCGGCGACCTGACAGTCACTCTGTCCCCCAGAGTTTTCTCGCATGCCATCGCGGACCCGTCCGCGGACTGGGTGTACGATTTCACCTGGGCGCAGGAAGACCCCGAAACCCTCGCGGCCACTGCCGCTAACGAATATCGAGCGTGAGCAGCTTCGGGTTGGCCGCAGAGCGAAGCGGCGCGGCTAACCTGAAGTCGCGATCCACGCTCAGGTTAGGGATTCTCTCTCAATTTAAACGCCACACTGTAGTACCGCACGTTAATGTTGTTCGTCATTTCCAGGGCATAGGTTAGTTTTGGGTCGTGATCTCGACAGATTATGAGACCCTTCACCGTCTGGCCGTCAGAACACAGATTCATCTTTACCCATCCCATGTATCGTAGGATCTGCCCGACAACTTTGTCGGAGGGCCGTCCCTTCTTCAACTCAATCACAACGAATGCGTCTGACTGGTCTTCGACTGCCAGAATGTCGATGGGGCCGATGTCGGTTGCGTACTGCTGACCGTCATTTCCGTCCGAATCCTCAAAGACCTTCAAACGTCCTTTGAAGATTGTCGCGAAGTTGCTGACGATGAAGTCCTCCAGGTACTTCTCCAGAACAAACTCACTCGAGTCTTCGACTTCGCCTTCATTATCCAGTGTCTCGATTTCAGGGCCAGAGCCCTTGATAACGCTTCGGAATTGCTCCTCCGTGAACTCAGCCAATGTGTGCATAGGGAAGACAATCCTGGAGAACGACTTGTCGCGGGGTTGGTCTTGCCAAGCAACGTCTATGAATCCCGGATGCGTGATGTGTGAATTCCGGCCCGGCGCGTATGCGGCGGGTCCGGTAATCCTGCCCACTCCGGCAAGCGTTTTTCTCCCTCGCCGAGCGATCACGTAATCACCGGGAAGCATCTCATGGTAGAACGCCCACAGCATGTTTGTGTATAGCCCTTTGGTCTGCGGGGGCTTGTCTGGGTAGGCTGAGGAAACAGACTGGGCCAGTTCTTCACTCGTCATGCTGGTGATATCACCAAGCTGGCTCCATCCGATGGAAATCACATTCTGGTCGCGATCGAATTGCCATACTGAGTCGAACAGACCTGACGGCTTCGACTCAACTGGTGCCATTACCCAATACCGCGGCATGCCATTTCCTTTTCGAGGTTACCCCATCTTTCGACACGGACCGGCTCAATTTAATGATGGCGCGAGGGCGGCAACCTGGCCGCTTCCCGACCCTCTTTGACCCTGATCCTACCAGATGTACCTGGGGGTGTCAAGACGGGTATTTCTTCGGTTAACCGACGGCTGAGCCGGAACGGGCCGCCGAGAATAGGAGGCTCGTTAAGGAGAGCGCGGCGGAGGCGGTGCCCCTCCGTACCCTGCGTTGAACATCCCTACCTCTCCTGAGGGCTATCGCTCGAATTGGGAATGGAGGTTCGACGTCGTCGCGTGTCCGCCCGCGCGCGGGCAAGCCCGCGCGAAGAAAGGCGGCAGCAAGCTACCGCACTCCAAGGCGCGCTTCGCGCGCG
>JAKPUV010001070.1 GCA_029554925.1 Candidatus Hydrogenedentota bacterium
GGCGCAGGCCCAGTCCACCCTGGCGGTGATGTGGGACAGCCTCGGCCACGAGGCGGACCACTTCAACCACGTGCCGGGCGGGTGCAACGTGCTCTACATGGACGGCCATGTGGAGTTCCTGCGGTTCAACCCCATGCAGACGGAACCAAACACAGGGAACGCGTTCCCGGTGAACGGCGGCGGCCTTGCCATCCACGAGGCCACCCACGGCGGTGAGCACCACCACTGACCCACGAGACAGAACAGCGGGCGGGGGGCCTTGTGGGTCCCCCGCCCGACCGTTTCAGGAGCCGGAATCCGTTCCCGGCCGGATGCGTATCTTTCCCGTCCATTCGCCGCCGACACGCCGCAGGCGCAGCCGGAGCACAGTCTTTCCCTTCTCATCGTCCGTCACCTGGTCGGTGCGGCGGACGAGCCAGGTGTTCGGCGCGGAACCGGGTGTGACCAGCCGCGGGGCTTCCACCCCGGCGATCAGGAGCATGGCCGCTTCCGTTTCCAGCTCCCCGTCGCCCGAGGTGCGGACGATTTCCAGCCGGTACTCTCCGGGCCGGGGGATCACGGAGGTGAGGTCCGCCTCCACGCCCTGCCACTGGTCCGGGGGGGAGAAGTCCTGGAATCCGGGAACGGGGGTCCAATCGGCCTCTTTTCCCGCCCCGGCGGTGGAGACATCCCCGCCGCCGTATGCGGCAAACTGGAGGATTTCCGGGGTGTCCACCGCCTCCGTGACGCGCAGGCGCAGGGCCTCCACCGTTGCGGGCGCGAAGCGCTCAATCCGCTTGTAGCCGAGGGACTGCGCCCGCGCCAGCCGCCGCCACTTGCCATCCGACAGCCCCTCCACGGCGAACGCACGGACGACATGCCCCTTTTCAATGTTCTCGCGGATCACCACGTGGGTGACCTCGGCCGGCCGGTCCAGTTTCAGGACCAGTTCGGTTCCGGTTCCCGCCGTCTCCCCCACCTTCCCCGCGTATAGCGCCAGTATGGCCTTTCCAAACTCCCGATAGCGCTGCATGTGCGACTCGGGGATCAGGCCCGTTGTGTCCGGCGTGGCATTCAGCAGCAGCACGCCGCCGCGCCCCACGGACTGGCAGTAGATGTCCATGAGCTTGTCCACGGATTTGAGCATGTGATCCGTGTTTGGTGCCCAGAACCATTTGTGGTCCAGCAGCGTCGTGTCCATCTCCATGGGCAGCCAGGTCTCGCCGTCCGGGTCGGACAGGGTGCCCGTGGCCACGCCGGAGGCCGCGTCCGCGCGGCGGACGGTCTGCCAGGCGGGGTCGGGGCAGACGCCCGCCTCGTTCCCCGGCCAGCGCAGGGTGGCGTGGGGGCCCTGGAAAACCATCGCGTTTGGGGCGTGCTTCTTGAGGACGTCGGACAGGTCCACCACGCAGCTCCCGTCAAACCACAGTTCGGAAATCTCGCCGTAGTTCGTGAGGACCTCCGTCCACTGGCGGCGGAGCACCTCGTTGTACTCGGCCTGCTTGGCGGGGTCGGCGGTCTTTCCGCCGCTGCCGATGCCCGCGCCCCACTGGTCGTC
>JAKPUV010001102.1 GCA_029554925.1 Candidatus Hydrogenedentota bacterium
ACAGCAGGCGCTCGGCCGTCTTGCGGCGCGTCTGGAGGAGGCCGGACGGGACTGGCGGGCTCTTGCCGCCCCGGCAGACCTCGCGGTGCCGGTCCTCGAGGCCGTGCGCGCGCCCCTGCCCGCGCACCTGCCGGGCACCGGCTCCCCCCTCGAGGCCGAACTGGAGGCCCTGGGCGCGGAAAGCGCCGGACGACTGCCCGAAATGGACGTCGTGTCCGGTGTCATGACCGCCGTGGCCGCCCTGCGCGCCGGGGAAACCGCCCCCGCGCCCGACGCCCTTCTGGAAGAGGAACTGAGCGGTCTGGGCGACACGCTGCGGTCCCAGGCGCCCCCGGTGGATGTCCGGGCCGGCGTGATGGACGCGGTCCGGCGCGTGCGCGCCGACGCTTCCGGCGAATCCACCCCCCCGCGGGTGGTCCCCTTCCGTGGCCCCCGCCGCCCTGCCGCCCTGCCCCGCCGCCAGGAGCCCGCCGCGTGGCGGGTGGCCGCCCGGCTCGCCGCCGTGCTGCTGGTCATGTTCGGCCTGACCATGTCCGCTTTCTGGTTCATGCGAGACTCCGGGGCGCCGCAAACGCCGCAGGTTGCCTCGAACACCGTCCCCGCCGCGACGTCCGCCCCCGCCCGCAACCGCGGGGAGCGGGTGGCAACGGATCCCCGCTTCGAGGAGTATCCCGGTCTGGCGCGGCCCATCGCCGCCCCGGTGCCCATCGTTCTGGACACGGGCACGGACCGTCTGGCCTCCCTCAACATGGAGGAGGCCCTGGCGGCGTTCCGCAAGGACCGCGCCCGGGACCCCGAGGCCCGCGCCCGCCTGAACGCCATGGGCAGCCTGACGGAGGACGAGGCCCGCCGTCTGCTGGAGCGCGGGGACCTCTCCCTGTCCGCCTATCTCGGCGCGCTGCAGTTTCTGCCGCCAGACGAGGCGGCTTCGCGGTTGCGCGAGGCCGTGGAGCAGTACCCCGACGACCCCCAGATGCGCTACATGCTCGCCAGAAACCTCGCCGCCAACCCCGAGACGCGGGGCGAGGCCCTCGAGCAGATCGCCGCGCTGAACGCCCTCTCTTCAGACAACAGCCTGGGCCGCTACATGGAGGCGCAGGTGCGCCTGGAGTCCGGGGACGTTGAAGGCGCTCTCGCCTCGCTGTCCCAGGGCATGTCCATGGAATCCGCCGACGCCTTCGGCCTGGCCGACGCGCAGAACCGGGGCGCCGCCCTCGCCGCCGCGGGGGTCGAGGAGGACCTGGCCCGCTTCCTGGCCTATGCCCAGGCGGGCCGCAGCCAGTACGCGGAGCTGACCACGCTGGGCGACGACCTGATGGCCCAGGGCGCCGCCCATGAGGAGGCGAAGGACTACGAGACCGCCGCGGCCCTCTACCACGGGGTGCAGAGCCTCGGCGAACAGGTGGTGGAGGGCGCCGAATTCGCCAACGAGCAGCTCGCGGGGATGGACCTGCAAATGTCCGCCCTCGACGCGCTGGTGCGGGTGACGGAGGTGCTCGCCACCCCCGGCGGCATGCAGATGCTGGAGGCGGCCTACGGCGCGCTGGCCGAGAGCCTGACCTCTTTCCTGGAGCTGGTCTCCATGATGGACGAAGAC
>JAKPUV010001113.1 GCA_029554925.1 Candidatus Hydrogenedentota bacterium
TTCAAGGACGCCAACCCCGCCTGCCCGCCGGAGGAACGGTACAAGGGGGTGGGCGTGGACGGCAACGACCATTTCCTCTGGTGCTTCACCAGCGCCGACGGGATCCACTTCGCCAAGGCGTGGCGCATGACGGACAAGGGCAAGTTTGACACGCTCAACATCGCCTTCTGGGACCGCCACGCCGGGCAGTACCGGTGCTACATCCGCGACTTCCACAATGTCCCCGGCGGCGACCTGAACGCGGGCATACGCGATGTGCGCTGGATGGTGTCCGCGGATTTCCGGGAGTGGTCCGACCCCGTGCCGCTTGACTTCGGGGGCGCCGACGACTACCCCCTGTACACCAACGCCGCCCAGCCCTACTACCGCGCCGACCATGTGTTCGTCGGGTTCCCCTCCCGTTATGTGGAGCGGGGCGAGTGGACCGGTAACTACGACCAGCTGCCCGGCGCCGAACGCCGCCGCGCGCGCATGCAGGGGCACCCGCGCTTCGGGCTGGCCGTCACCGACTGCGTGTTCATGTCCTCCCGAGACGGCGCGTCCTGGAAACGATGGGACGAGGCCTTCATGACCCCCGGCCCGGAGGAGGAGTTCAACTGGGTCTACGGCGACTGCTACCCGGCGGTCGGCATGATCGAAACCGCAAACGACCGGCCGGGACTCCCCAACGAGATTTCCATGTACGCCGCCGAGGGGCACTGGTCCATGCGCCACCACCAGCTGCGCCGCCACACCCTGCGCGTGGACGGTTTTGTCTCCCTCCGCGCCCCCTACAAACCCGCCATGGCCGTCACCAAGCCCTTCATCTTCTCGGGAAAGACCCTGTCCCTTAACTTCGCCACCTCCGCCATGGGGTATGTCCGGATCAAACTCGTGGCCGCGGACCGGACGCTTGAGTCCGCCGAGCTCTTCGGCGACACCCTGGACCGGAATGTCCCCTTCCCCGGCGGGGACCTTGCCGCCCTCGCCGGCGCGCCGGTCGTGATGGAAATCACCCTGCGCGACGCCGACCTCTATTCCTTCAAGTTCAACGGGGAATGACCGGGGTGTTCCCCGTCGCGCCAGGGGCGGATCCTCCGCCTCCGGTCACGGCGCCACCACCTTGATGTAGTCGCTGCAGACGGCGGAACGGTTCCCCGAGCGGTCGAGGAACTGCGCGCGCACGGTCTTGTAGCCCGTGCCCGCGGGCAGGGTCCAAGATTTGAGCGGCGCCGCCCGTTCCCAGGGGGACCAGGTGGCGCTCGGAATGTTGCATCCGCTGCGCGCCATGATATGCTCACCGGGAAAGGGCGGGAGGAGGCCGGGAGTACTCACATGAAGAGGCGCCTTCTTCTGTTCGCTGCGGCGTTCCTGTGTTGGGAGGCCGTTGCGGCGGCGCAGGGTCACACCTTCCTCTGGTGGGCTGACGGCTACCGGGGCCGGTCGCCGGAGGGACAGCGCCTGATGCTGGTGCAGACCAGCCGCTACGGCGCGGCCTTTGACGTGGAGCACGCCGCCCTCACCCGGCTGGGCGCGCTGGGCGAGGCCCTGCCGTACGCCGAGGCCGTCGCTCAGACGAATGACACCGTGATGGGCCTGCCCGCGGCGTCCCTGCGGCTTTCGGTGACGCTTGACGGCAGGGAGTATGTCTGCGCGCGCGCCGCGCGGAAGACGGACGACCACGCGAACTACCCCGTGCGTCTCATTGCGGGCGGGCGCTTTCTCCAGCGCTTCGACCTCCTCGGGCTGGAGTTCGAGGACGCCGAAGGCAAGAGGCTCCGCGCGGAGGGACGGCTGGAAGTGTGTGTCTGGCCGCAGCGCATGCGCCTGACGCTGGAGGTGACGGGGGAGGACCTCCGGGACGGCGCGGTGCTGCGGATGGCCCTCGGCGGCGGGGAGTCCCCCCTGCGCGCGGAGCATCCGGTGGCGGCCGCCGAAACGCCCGCGCGCGTGGCGCTGGAATGGCCCGGCTCCGCGCCGGACCCCTCCGGAGCTGGTCTCCGCGTGACGGATCGGGAGTCTCCCGAGATTCCGCTGCCTGTCCGGTTTGACCCCCTGATGGGGGCGCACGTGGTGGACCTGCCCGAACGCAACTGGCCCATGGCGGAAAATCTGGACCGGCTGGACCGGTTTCCGGTCGTCATCGAAAACCCGGGCGGCGCGGCCGAGGAGGTGCCGGTGGTCTTCGCGCTGGAGGGGTCGTTCCAGGGTGTCACGGGCATGTGCCCCATACTGCGGGACGCCGATGGAAACCCCGCGGGCATCCCTGTGCAGATTTCCAAGAACTGGCATCGCGACGAGAAGAAACGGCTGCTCTACGAGGGGGCGTGGTTCCATGCCGTGACCCAGGTGCCCGTGCCCCCCGGCGGGAAATGGGCGGGGGAGCTGGCCGTGGCGTATGCCCGGTGGGGCGGTGTGCCGGCGGCGTCCCACGCGCAGCTCTGCCTCATCGGCTGGGGCGGCAACCAAGGATGGGACCAGGCAGCCATCGGCTCCTTCGGCGAGTCCATCTGCTACGACCCCGACGTCGGACTGAACCGCTCCATGATTGACGACGTGCGGCCCCTGATGGTCACGGGGATGAGCGGCGGACAGTGGCACTGGACCCACAACGTCGGCGGCGGGGACTTTTTGGTCCTCTTCGACGCAAAGGGAAAGAAGCAGTACCTGACCCGTGTGCGCACCGCCTACCTCTCCCAGGGACCGAACCTCACCCGGGTGGTCTATGCGGGCGTGTCGCAGGACGGGTCCGTCGCCGCGCGGATCGAGGCGTCCACCCCCCGCTGCGACGACGTGAACCGCGCGTACCACCGCGTCCGCTACGACGTGCTGAAGCCGGTGAAATTCTCCCGGCTGGCCTTTTACCAGCTCGGCGCGGACCACTACAACGACCACCAGTTCGCCCGCATCGCGCGGGGGAACGCGGACGGACTGGCGGAGGAGTGGGAAACGGAACGCGGCGGGAAAAAGTACCTGCGCGCGCCCATGCCCGCCCCGGGTGAATCCCCCTGGATCGCCCTGACCGGCGGCGTCCGGGGGGAACAGTGGAAGGAGGGCGCCTGGGCCGACCGGGCCCTTGTGGTGCGCTCGTGGAGGGCCCGGCTGGGCGGGCGGGACGTGCCCGAGCCCCTCTTCGCCGTGTACGGCACGGAGAACGGCCCGCACAGCGCCAACGCGGAACTCGCGCCCCCGCAGGGGCTGGACCGGCTGGAGCCCGGCGACTTCGTGGAGGCTGACCTCGAACTGCTCGTGCTTCCCCAGAGCGCGGCGGACTACTACGGGCCGAACGCCGCCCTGCGGGCCGATCTGGAGGCGAACGCCGGCACCTGGCGGACGGCCCACCGCCTCGCCCGCGCCAACGCGCTGAAGGTCACGGTGGAGCGCGGCGCCCTGCTCCGACGCCTGCCCGTGGAGATCGCCGTGGACGCCGGGGCCGCGGAATGCACCGTCCACGGCGGCGCGGGTTTCGTTCCCGTGACCTTCACCGGCCTTTCCCGGCCCTCGGGCCACCGGCTGCTGGTGGACGGCGCGCCGCTGGACCAGGCCGTCCACGGCGGGGACTTCTGGCAGGTGACCCCCGACGACGCCGCAAACACCTTTTCCGTCACCTACAACCTGCCGCTGGAGGGGGCGGAGGGCGGCGTGAGGCTCCAGTTCCAGGGCGGCGAAGCCGGCCCCTGACCCGAAAGAACGGCGAACAAAAAGAAGTGGGCGGTTCGGGAAAAAGCCCGAACCGCCCGGATTATTTCTGGTAGCGGTGCACGGATTCGAACCGCGGACACGTGGATTATGATTCCACTGCTCTAACCAGCTGAGCTACACCGCCACTGTGCTTTCATGATACCAGATTTCCGCGCCGCGTGCAAATCCGGGCGCGGC
>JAKPUV010001117.1 GCA_029554925.1 Candidatus Hydrogenedentota bacterium
CGTCGCGCGCGGCGTGGTGTCCGTCGAGGGGATCACCCCCGGCTGGGGGGACGTCCCCGCCCCCGGCGTGTTTCAGGACATCACCATCGAGGGCAACGCCTTCCGGGGCTCGGACAACGCCGCCGTCTTCATGACGGGCACCGACACGGCGGTCCTCCGGAACAACGTGATCGAGGGGGTGTGCGCCCGGCCCACGCAGCCGCGCTGCGCGTCGGTCCTCCACATTGAAAGCAGCCGGAACGTCGCTGTGACGGGGAACACGGCCATGAAAGCGTCCCAGGGGCCGGGCTGCGCCGCCGTCCTCACCCTGGGCGACCGCAACGACTCCGCCACCATCACCGTTTCGGGCAACACAGGATTCTAGCCACGGTCCCCGGCGCCCGGGGGAGCGGAGCTTTCGGGGAGGTCGTCCGACGAAAGGGGGCGGCTTTTCCGGGATGGGTTTTCCGCGGCGCGTTCGGCTACAATGGCGGCACGCGCCGCGGGGGTCGCGGCGCAAGAGAGGGCCATTCCATGACGGTGCTTGCAGGCTGGGACTGGGCGATCATCGCGGTGTATTTCGGGGCGGTGGCGGGCATCGCCTGGTGGGCGTCGCGCAACCAGAACACGTCGGCGGACTACTTCCTGGCGGGGCGCGACGTGGGGTGGTTCGCCGTCGGCGCGTCGCTGTTCGCGTCGAACATCGGGTCGGAGCATCTGGTGGGGCTGGCGGGGGCGGGGGCGAAGAGCGGGATGGCGATGGCGCACTATGAGCTGCACGCGTGGTGCATCCTGGTGCTGGGGTGGGTGCTGGTGCCGTTCTACTACCGCTCGGGCGTGTTCACGATGCCGGAGTTTCTGGAACGCCGGTACAACCCGGCGGCGCGGTGGATCCTCTCGATCGTGAGCCTGACGGCCTATGTGTTCACGAAGGTGAGCGTGACGGTGTACGCGGGGGGCACGGTCTTCGCGACGCTGTTCCCGGACGTGAATGTGGCGGGGCTGGACAGTTTCTGGGTGGGCGCGCTGGCGACGGTGGTCCTGACGGGCATCTACACGGTGGTGGGGGGCATGAAGGCCGTGGTGTACACGGACGCCATGCAGGCGGTGGTGCTGATTGTCGGGTCGCTGACGATCACGGCGCTGGGCCTGTGGCACCTGGGCGGCTGGGGCGAACTGCGGGCGCAGTGCGGCTCCACGCACTTCAACATGTGGCGGCCCTGGAACGACCCGGATTTCCCGTGGCCGGGCATGCTCTTCGCCGCGCCCATCGTGGGGCTGTGGTACTGGTGCACGGACCAGTACATCGTGCAGCGGACGCTGGCGGCGCGCAACCTGACCCTTGCCCGCCGGGGCACCATCTTCGGGTCCTACCTCAAGCTGACCCCCGTGTTCCTGTTCATCGTGCCGGGGATGATCGCCTATGCCCTGGCGAAGAAGAACCTGCTGGTGCTGGACAGCCCGGACCAGGCCTTCCCCGCGCTGGTGTCGCAGATCCTGCCGGTGGGCGTGAAGGGGCTGGTGATCGCGGGGCTGCTGGCCGCGCTGATGAGTTCCCTGTCCGCCCTGTTTAACTCCTGCTCCACCCTGTTCACCGTGGACATCTACCAGAAACTCAAGCCGCGGGCGTCGGAGCGGGAACTGGTGACGGTGGGGCGTGTTGTGACCGCCGTTGTCGTGGTGCTCGGCATCGCGTGGATCCCCGTGATGAAGATGGTGGCCGGGGCGCTCTACGAGTATCTCCAGAGCGTGCAGGCCTACCTCGCGCC
>JAKPUV010001124.1 GCA_029554925.1 Candidatus Hydrogenedentota bacterium
CCAGACCCCGCAGGTCTTTCCGTACCGCAGGCGTCCCGCCTGCCTCGTCTTCTTCCCGGGGCGCAAATTTCGGCTGCCCCTTCAGGGCCTGTATCGGGTGCCACCTCCCCCTTTCTGGCACCCCGGCAGGGGTGCGGGACGATGGGGCCAACGGGAACCAACGTGTCCTAAACCCCTGCCGGGGTTTCTAAAGAGGAGGAGAAGGCCTGCTGTCCGGTGGTATCGCTGCGCTCAACCACCGGCTAATGTCTTGCATCCCTCCGGGATGCCCAAGGCGCTCGTTTCCGGCCATTTCCGCGTTTGGGACCTGGGATCGGGCGGCAATCGGCAGCCTGTGTTGCGGAAGACGACGTCTACTTCATTAGCAGCGAAGCGACGCCATCTCGTTCTCGGAATGCCTCCGGCAGACACCCGTCTTACCTCGGCTCCCGGCACCATCGTTTCCTTTCACAGTGGACTTTCACCGGAGGTCCGTGGAACAATGGGCGCAACACGTGGGCGGTACGCAATGATTCTCTCCCGACACACCGTTTTCCTTCCCTGCGCGGCGCTGGCCGTTCTCCTTTCCTGCGCCGCCCTCGGCGAGCCCGCTCCGGACACCCCGCCGTCCCTCGACACGCCCCTGTTGGCGCACTGGACCTTTGACGGCGGCCCCGCGGACGGCGTGTGTGCCGACGTGTCGGGAAGCGCGGAGCTCGCCGCGCAGGCGACCGGCGGCGTGGCGCCGGACCGGGGAATCTACGGCGACGCCGTCGCTCTCCAGGGCACCCACGCCCTGCGTGTGCCCGCCTTTGGACAGCCCCGCATGCGCACCCTGTCCCTCTCCGTGTGGGTGCGCCCGTCAGCCCTCGGCGGATACCGCGAGCTCTTCCGGCAGGAGAACGGCGACGACCGCATCCTGTTCTCGTTCCAGCAGGGCGGGGAAATCCTCTCCTTCGGCCTCAACGTGGGCGGGTATATGGAATGCGACGCGGCCATTGACCCGGACGCCGTGCTGGACGGCGCGTGGCACCACTGCGCGGCCACCTTCGACGGGCGTTTCCTGCGGGTCTTCGTTGACGGCAAAGAACGGGGTTCCCTGGAGCGCCGGGGCCGGATCGCCTCCGCCCACGGGCAGCCCGCGTTCATCGGCTCCAGCGGGGGACAGAACGAGCATTTCCAGGGCGAAATGGACGACCTGCGCGTCTACGACGGGGCGCTCTCCCGTTCCGACATCCGCGCCGTGTTCACCCATGGAAGCGACCTGCTGGCGGCCCGCACGGCGCGCCTGGACGCCGCGGCGGCGGGGATCTACACCCGGCTGGACGCTTTCGCGAAAACCTTCGCGGACGTGCGGGCCAGAATCACCTCCGCCGCGCCGCCGATGGACGCGGATCTCCAGAACGCGCTGGCCCGACGCCTCCGGGCGGATTTCCCGGAGGAATGCGCGGCTTTCGCGGACTATGCGGGCGTTCCGCCGGTGGCCTGCCTGCGGGACCCCGGCAACCAGGTGCTCGTGGAGCGTGCCGCCGCGCTGGCGGAGCTGCTGCTGGAATACAAACCCCTCACGGAGGACCAGTGGGCCCGCCAGACCCCGGAGGTCCGCGAGCAGTGGCGCGAGGCCGATGCCCTCAAGGCGCGGTATGACGCCCTGGCCGCGCAGGGGGACGCCGCCCGCGCCTCCTCGGAGTGGCTGGAACTGGTGCTTGCCATGGGGCCGAGGGTCGCCTTCCGCCCCCACGTCAGCGAACCTGTCGCGCCGTATGTCACCCCGGAAACCCCCGAGACGCGCACCCTCACTCCGGAGGAAGCCCGCGACGCCCTGGTGCGGGACTGGATGCACCAGGCGGAGGGCGTGCCCCTCAAGACCCGCATTCGCGAGGAGATCAAGTGGGCCCGCGAGCTCGCCGCGCGCATTCCGGGCGACCACTCCCGGGAACTGATCGAGCTGGAGGCCGTGGAACGCCAGGCCGCGCGCGGAAGAGGGGAGGAGCGAGACCTGTATCTCATGGTCCGCGACGCCAAGCGCGTCCTCCTGTTCAGCAACCCCCTGCTGGACTTCGATGAAATCCTGCTGGTGGACATGCCGTACCCGCAGGGCTCCGAATGGCGGCACGAGACCCGCCACCGCCTCGGCTACATGGCCGTGCCCGGCGGACGCCTCCTCGTGCTGAAGGGGCTGCACCCGGGCGGAACCGTGCGCCAGCTCATGCCGCAGCCGCCCCTGCACGGCTCCTTCTGGCGGCCCCACCTCTCCTTCGACGCGCAGAAGGTGCTGTTCTGCTTCAAGCCGCACAACGAGAAGTCGTTCCACCTCTACGAGATCAACGTGGACGGCTCCGGCCTGCGGCAGCTCACCGACGGCCCCTACGACGACGTGGACCCGGTGTGGCTGCCCGACGGGCACATCATGTTCGCCACCACGCGGGGCCACAACTACGTGCGCTGCATGCCGCCGACGAACTCCTTCCAGCTCGCGCG
>JAKPUV010001137.1 GCA_029554925.1 Candidatus Hydrogenedentota bacterium
GGCGCGACCCTGGAGGGCAAACCCGCCTTCCGCGCCTACTGCCTCACGGACAACGCGTCGTCCGTCACCGCCCTCGGCAATGACAGCTGCTTCGAGAACATCTTCGCCAACCAGCTCAAGGTCCTCCTGCGCCCCGGCGACGTGGTCTTCGCCATGTCCGTCAGCGGCAACAGCGAGAACATCATCCGCGGCGTCGCGGCGGCACGCGAATGCGGCGCCAAGACCGTCGGCATCGCCGGCATGGGCGGCGGCCGCCTCATCGAATCCGTGGATATCGGCGTCCTCCTGCCCAGCACGGCGGACGAATACGGCCCCGTCGAGGACGCCTTCGGCGTCATCGAGCATCTGCTCGCCACCTGGCTCACCATGAAGGGCGGCAAGTGGATGCACCATTGAGGCGCGGAACGCCTGCCCCGTAGCCAAATCCGACAGACAACCGCAAGGAAGGTGTGCCATGAAGTTCCTTTCCTTTGACGCCTTCCTCCGGACCGTCTGCGCGCTGTGCGCGGCGATGGCCTGCTGCGGCCTTGGGGCTGCAGCGGAACCCATCGCCGCTTGGCGCATGACCGGGGACGGTCCGGCGGCGGAGGGCCTGACCCTCCTCGACGGGGCGGACGGCTGCTTCACTGCGGCCCGCCGCGCGGGCCATCCCTGCGCGACCCTGCGTCCCGACAGTCAGCCCGCCGCCATGTATCTCTACTTCACCGTGGAGGGGGACACGCCTGCCGGCGGCGGCCCCGTGTGGGTCGAGATCGAATACCTGGACGACAGCCCCGGCGGCCGCATCACGCTGGAGTATGACAGCCGGAACGGCGAGGAGACCGCCGCGCGCTATGCCGGGGCGGAGGAGCAGTGGGGCGGCATGCTGACCGGTTCCGGCAAATGGCGGCGCGCGGTCTACGAGCTGCGCGCCCCGGCCTTCACCGGCCGCCAGAACCTCGGCGCGGATTTCCGCCTCGGCGGCGTGCGCCTCTCCGTCAAGCGCGCCGCGCTGTTCGCCGCCGCCCCGGAGGGCCGCGAAACCCTGAACACGGGAGCCGACCGTGTCCGGCCCGTGCAGCGCGCCCGCGCGGGCGCGGGCAAGCGCGTCATCATCGGCGGTTTCGACCCCGGCAGCCTGTCCGACGCGGCCAACCAGGCCCGCGCCCTGGAGGCCGTCGCGGCCACCATGAAATCCGTCGGCGTCACCAGCCACGAGGGCTACGTCCGCTGGAATCTCTGCGAGCCCGAGCCGGGCCGCTATGACTGGTCGGTCTACGACCGCTATGTGGAGATTTACCGGCGCCACGGGCTGAAATGGGTGCCCTTCCTCATCTGCGGCTCGGCGTACAGCCTGCCGGACTGGTTTTACAGGAAGGAGGGATTCCAGGGCTACGTCTGCCTCGAACACGG
>JAKPUV010001138.1 GCA_029554925.1 Candidatus Hydrogenedentota bacterium
GACCTTCGCCGAGAGCATCGCCCCCATGGAGGGCATGTCCTCCCTCGACAGCGAGGGATTCCACAGCCTGCCCGAGGGCACCAGCCCCGCCGCGAACGACCCCGCCATCGAGCAGTGGGTCCGCGACCAGCAGATGGAGGATCTCCTCGCGCAGATCAGCCCGCGCGACGCCACCATCATCCGCTACCGCTACGGGCTGGACGACGGGGCCGTCCACACGCTGGAGGAGACGGGCCGGAAGTTCAAGCTCACCCGCGAGCGCATCCGCCAGATCGAAAAGGACGCCATGAAGCGCCTGCGCGAGTATCTGGCGGACAAGAAGAGCGACTACACCCTCCCCTGACCCGGGCCCCGGCGCGCTGCGGCGGCGGCGTGGGCACCCCCGTCACTCATGCTCCCACTTGATGATCCACGGGTCCGCCGTGCGCTCCTGGAAAGCCTTCAGCGAGGCGTGGAGCCGCTGGAGGGTTTCCGCGTGCGCGGGGTCGTCGGCCAGGTTGTGGACCTCGTCGGGGTCGGCCTCCAGGTCGTAGAGCTCCAGCGGCGGACGGTGCAGGTAGGCGTCCACGCGGCGTTTTCCGTAGACCTCGTCGCCGCGCGTGCGGAAATCCTGCCAGGTCTCGGACTCCCACAGGTCGTTGGCGAAGGGAAAGGACAGGCCGTTGGCCAGGTTCCAGATGAGCTTCCATTTGCCCTCGCGCACCCAGCGCATGGGGTAGTACATGGTCACCTGGTGGAAAGTGTGGGAGCCGTAAACGGCGTCCCATCCGGCGGGTTGCTCCTCGCGCATGGCCTCCAGGAAGGACCGGCCCTGCACGGCGTCCGCGTCCACCGGCACCCCCGCCCACGCGCAGAGGGTCGGCGTGATGTCCGCCCACGACACAAAGGCGCCGCAGACACCGCCGGGGTTTGGCGCGTCCGGCACCCGCGCCACGCAGGGCAGGTTCACCCCCGGCTCGTACACGTTGGTTTTCGCGCCGGGGAAGGGAATGCCGTTGTCCGAGACGAACAGCACCAGCGTGTCCTCGCGGTGGCCCGTCTCGTCCAGCAGGTCCAGCAGTCGCTCCAGCGCGCGGTCGGCCTGGCGCACGGACGCGTAGTACCGGGCGAGTTCCGCGCGGCAGGCGGACGTGTCCGGCAGGTACGGCGGCACCACCACGTCCTTAGGGTCCGTCAGGTCCTCCGGTTGGTGCTTGAAGGGCCGGTGGGGCTCCGT
>JAKPUV010001143.1 GCA_029554925.1 Candidatus Hydrogenedentota bacterium
AGCTCGGTCACGAGCTGCTGGTCCGTGAGGTTCAGCCGCGCGGCCGCCTCCTCCGTCTTCGCCGCCGCCGCCGCGTTGGCAGCGTCTATCCGCCCTCCCGTGTACACGGGCCAGGACACTTTCACCTGGCCCTTCATGAACTGGTCCTCCTGCACGCGGTAGGAAAGGCCCAGAGCGTCCGCTTCAATGTTAATCCGGTCGTTGAGAAAGGTCTCCCGCGCCTCCACCGTCACCTTCGGCGCGCGCAGCCCCTTCGCCGCGGCCCCCTCCTCCAGCCGCTGGCGCAGCTCGGCCCCGCCCGCCGCGAGGGCCTCGTTCCCCGCGCGCATGCGCCGCACCGCCTCGCCAAAATCCAGCGGGCCGCCCCCCCCCGCGGCCAGGGGCGCCGCCAGCAGCACCGCCGCGCACAGGCATCGCCGCGCCGCCGTCATCGCGCGTAAACCCCCGACAGGCGCAGCCGGTTCAGCGTGGCCGCCAGCGTCTCCGCGTCCGCCTCGTCCGGGTGGATGATCCACCAGTTCAAAGAAAACAGGAGCATGCCGACCACGGCCCGCGCCGCCACGCGCGGCGACACGGCCGCGTCCAGCAGCCCCGCCGCCGCCTGGTCGAAAAAGCGCCGCTCCTGGATCGCCACCACGCGGTCCATGATCTCCGTGCTGATCTGCCAGCGCACCGCCTCGGGGTCGAACAGGGTGCGGCAGAGCCCGGGGCGCTCCTGGGCGAAGCGGATCATGATGTCCGTCTGCCGCCGTACCGCCTCGCCGACATCCAGGGCGGCGTCGCAGGCAACGGTGCCCAGTTCCGCCAGCAACGCCTCCAGCCCCTCCATGAGGATCGCCCGCGCCAGCCCCTCCTTGTCCTTGAAATGAAGGTACAGAGTGCCCACGGCCACGCCCGCCGCCTCGGCGAGCGCCGTGCTGCGCGTGTCTGAAATGCCCCGCGACGCGAACAGCGCGATGCCCGCCTCCATCAGGCGCCGCCGCGTCTCAATCTTGCTGCGTTCCCTGGCGTTCATGTTGCTCCTTGCCGACAATGAAATGCGGTTCACTGAATCATCGCATATTCAACGTTCCCGGCGCAAGCAGCCCCCTCCCCTTGCCGAGCATCCAACATACGGTCGCCAGCTCCCGCAGAGGCTCCCGAATCGCCGGGCGAGAAACGGTGGTGGCGGGGTTGAGGAAGGACACATTCTGTGGATTCGCGCTGAAAGCGGCGGCGGTGGCAGGAACGCCCCTTTTCCCATGAAATGCCGAGGATCCCGGGCCTTTCGACGAGAGGGCGCGGTCCCGGACTCAGCCCTTTTCCGCGCCCTTTTTTTGGAGGTCCTCGACGGTTTCGCGGATGGCGCGGATGCGGCTGTCGTGGTCGGGGTGGGTGGAGAGCATGTAGGCCCAGGCGGGAAGGTCCTCCATCTCGCGGAGGAGCTGGAAGAGCTTTTCGGCGCCGTCGGCGGAGCCGTAGGTCTCGTAGACGAGGCGGGCGGCGAAGCGGTCGGCGCCCTCCTCCTGGGCGCGGGAGTAGGTGCGGTGCATGGACTCCGTGATGACCCGGGCCACGGGGAGGAAGTCGCCGGAGCCGCCGAGGGCCATGAGGCACACGGCCATGCCGACGGCGCGGCCCAGGCCGCGCAGGTGGTCGCGCTGGCGGTAGTGGCCCAGCTCGTGGGCGAGGACAAAGGCCACGGCGGTCTCGTCGTCGCCGAGCTTTTCCAGCAGCGCGAGGGTGAGGAGGATCTGCCCGCCGGGCAGGGCGAAGGCGTTGGGCTTGGGCGGGTCGTCCGTCACGCCGAGCCGGTAGGGCAGGCGGGGCACCTCCGGGTGCGCGGCGAGGCGCTCCAGCACCCCGCGCCACCGCTCCCCGGCGCCGACGCTCCCCTCCGCCAGGAACTCCGTCCCCAGGGCGCTGAATATCCGCGCCTCCGTTTCGGGGGAGATGCGCATGACGACGAGGTCCGTGCCCCGGGAGACCAGCACGAACACGACGACCACGAACGCGGCGAGGACACCGAAGAGCTTGAGGGTGTCCGCGAGCACCCCGCGGGTCTGCCCGCTGGCCTCGGCGGCCTCCCCCATGTCCTTCTGGACGAATTTCATGAGGGGGCGGCGTCGCGGCGGTAGCGCACGGCGGTGCCCGAGGCGATCACCTCCACCGCGCCGATGGAGTTCGCGTCCCGTTTCGCCTTGGCGCCGGAGATGCTGCTGGTGTCCAGCCGCAGGTTCACGATGATGTCCGCGCGGCCCGCGCAGAGCTCCTTGACGCGCAGGACCGCCTCGCGGCGGGCGCGGTCGAGCAGGCTCTCATAGGAGCGCACGTTGCCGCCGAAGAGGTTGCGGATGCCCATGGCGAAGCGCTTGAAGTAGTCCACGGACACCACGACGGACGAGGAGACCATCCACGCCGCCTCGACCTCGCGGTCCGCGTCCCACTCGGCGCTGGGCATGACGGGCAGGGCGGCCAGCGCCGCCTCGCGCCGGCGGATGCTGTCATAGTGGCGGCGCTCGTTCCACCGGCCCGCCAGGAGCCCGAGCAGCAGCAGGCCCAGAAAGAGCCCGATCTGGAACAGCTCAGCCATTGTAGTCCGGCTCCACGCGGACGGCGGTGCCGTAGGCGTACAGCTCCGCGGCGCCCTGGGCCACGGCGGAGGTGGAGAAGCGGACGTTAATGACGGCGTTGGCCCCCATCGCCTGGGCCTGGGCGGACATGCGGTCGAGGGCCTGCTTGCGGGCCTCCTGGAGCAGCTCGGTGTAGCCCTTGAGCTCGCCGCCCACGATGTTCTTGAGCCCGGCCATGAAGTCGCGGCCGATGTTCTTCGCGCGCACCGTGCTGCCCCCCACGAGCCCGTAGTGCTCCGCGATCCGCATCCCCGGCACCCGGTCAATGTTCGTCAGAATCATCCGGTCTCCCTCCTCGCGGACGGGGGGGTGAATGGGTCCCCGCCCGGCAGGGAAAGGATACCACACGGCGCGAAGAAAGTCAGCCCCGCGCCTAGCGGATTTCGGGCTTGGGGCCGCGGGCGAGCAGGTCGAGGATGACGGCGCCGACCTCGGCGCCCCCGAAGAGGAGGGCGTGGACGGCGGCGGTGATGGGGGTGTCCACGCCGAGGCGCCGGGCGAGGGCGTGGGCGGACTTCGTGGTGCGCACGCCCTCGGCGACCATGGGCGACCCGCCGAGGATGTCGTCGAGGCGGCGGCCCCTGGCCAGCTCCTCGCCCACGCGGCGGTTGCGCGAGTGGCGGCTGGCGCAGGTGACGATGAGGTCGCCCATGCCGCTGAGCCCCGCGAAGGTGGCCGCCCGCGCGCCGCAGGCCGTGCCCAGGCGCGTGATCTCGGCGAGCCCGCGCGTCATGAGCGCGGCCTTCGCGTTGTCGCCCAGGGCGAGCCCGTCGCACACCCCGGCGGCGATGGCGATGACGTTCTTCAGCGCGCCGCCCAGCTCCACGCCCGTGACGTCGTCGCTGGTGTACACGCGGAACGCGGGGGCGAAGAACGCGGCCTGCACCTTCTCCGCCGCCGCCGGGTCGGCGCTCGCCGCCACCAGCGACGCGGGCAGGTCGCGGCCCACCTCCTCGGCGTGGCTCGGCCCGCTGAGCGCGGCCACGGGCCCGCCCGGCGCGGCCTGCTCAATCACCTCGTTCATCCGCAGGAGCGTCTCGTTCTCGATGCCCTTGGCCACGCTGACGCGGACCGTCGCCGGGGAGAAGGGCATGGCGGCCGCCACGGCGCGCATGACGTGCGACGGCACGGCGAGCACGGCCATCTCGGCGGCGGGGTCCGTGTCCCGCGCCACCTCGACGCTTTCCGGCAGCAGCACGCCGGGGAGCAGCCGGGGGTCCTCCCGGGTGGCGCGCAGCCGGTCCGGGTCGTCCTCCTCGCGGCACCACAGGCGCACCGCGTGGCCGTTCAGCGCCAGCCGCCGCGCCAGGGCCAGACCCCAGCCGCCCGCGCCGACCACCTGTATGTTCATGGCGTGTGTCTCCATGGGGGGCGGAAAGCGGGGACAGGCGCGTCTTCGCTCCGCCCCGCCTGTGCCCGTTTCCGTTTTCCGCCGCGTTTTGTTTCCTAGCGCCCCGGCATCTGGTCGGGGCCGACGCTGAAGTTGATGGGCGTCAGCTTGTTCAGCAGGGACCCGGCGAAGCCGTGGGAGAAGCCGAGGGCGAAGAGGTTGAACATCTGGTAGAAGAACAGGGTGCCGAAGATGCCGCCGGAGAAGGTGAAGACCATGAGCCAGAAGTTGGGCAGGTGCACCAGGCTGAAGGCCGTGGCGGAGCAGAGGCAGGCCTTGGCGAGGTCGCGGCGCGACCGCTCGACGGGGAAGGCGCGCCCGAAGAGCACGCCGAAGTAGCTGGCGAAGATGAGCTGCTGGACCCAGCCCCAGGTGACGTAGCCGGACCACTGGCCGCCGATGGCGGGCAGGTCGGCGAGCGCGCCGATACGGTCGCGCGCGAGCGCGCCGCGCAGGCGCAGGAAATGGTTGGGCTCCAGCACGCCGCGCAGGGGGTCCAGCACGAACTGGAAGAACAGGTTGAACAGGACCACGAAGACGAGGGACGCCGTGAGAAAGGCGAGGATGAAACGCAGGCTCCGCGCGAAGTTGTCCAGCCGCACCATGAAGGGGATGAGCACGAAGAACCAGACCGCGAGAAGGCCGCAGAGCAGCAGGGCGATGAACTGGGGCTTGCCGCCGCAGGCGGCGATCTTTGCCGCGTACCGGGCGTCAATCTCCGCCGAGAAGGTCCACGCGGCGGAGAGGTACAGCACCGTCATGGCCGCCATCACCCCGGCGACGCAGCGCCAGTGTTTCACCACCAGCGGCGGCTCGCCGTCCTTCCCGACGTAGTACCGGAAGGGGTTGCCCAGGCCGCGGAACTCCCAGAAGTAGAGCCCCATCCCGCGCCTCTGCTGGTGCGGCAGGAGGAAGATGTCCTTCTCGAAGCGGTAATGGACCAGCGGCGACAGGACGAACATCCACAGCATCGTCGGCAGGGCGATGAGCGTGCGCGCGGTCTTCGTGGCGTCCTTGTCCAGCCAGTAGGCGCACCAGACCACCGCCATGACCAGCGCGAACACGCCCCACGCCTCCAGGAAGTTCCACAGGCGGATCCTGCGGAGATAGGCCGCGGGGACCGCGTCCGTGCGGGCGATGAGGCCGCAGTCGCGGGCCAGCTCCACGCGGGTGAAACACCGTTTGAACAGGTTCCAGGACAGGACGCTCTCGGGCGGGGATGACGGCATGGGTTGGGGTCTCCTTGGGAAAGAAGATTATAGCCGCCCGTCCCCGCCCCGGGCGAACCGGGGGACGGGGATGACGGCGCGCCCCCAGCGCGTGTATCCTTGTCGGACGGGTCGGACCCGTCGGACGTGTCCGACCCGTCCGACCATTGTCCGGCGCGGCGGCACCGCTGGGGGCTGTCCGCTCCGAAGCCCGCGGAGGATGATGCCATGAAACAAATGGACAGGCGGCTTTTCCTGAAAGAGGCGGGGGCGGCGGTGCTGGGGGCGGGCGCGGCCGCGCGCGCGGCGGGGGCCGTGGAGAAGCGGCCGCCCAACGTGGTCCTTTTCCTGATCGACGACATGGGCTGGCGGGATGTCGGGTGCTACGGCAGCCGGTTCTACGAGACGCCGAACATTGACCGGCTGGCGGCGCAGGGGATGCGGTTCACGCAGGCCTATGCGGCGTGCCCGGTGTGCTCGCCGACGCGGGCGGCCGTGCTCACGGGAAAATACCCGGCGCGGCTCCATCTGACGGACTGGATCCCCGGCCACAAGCACCCGTACGCGAAGCTGCTGCCGCCGGCGTTCAACCAGGAACTGCCGCACGAGGCCGTGACGCTGGCGGAGGCGCTGAAGCCCGCGGGCTACGCCACGGCGAGCGTCGGCAAATGGCATCTGGGCGGGCCGGACTTCGGCCCGGAGGCGCAGGGATTCGACGTGAACGCGGGCGGCACGCACCAGGGCCAGCCGCCGTCGTACTTCTCGCCCTACGGCATCCCCGCGCTGAAGGACGGCCCGGAGGGCGAGTACCTGACCGACCGGCTCACGGACGAGGCGGTGGCCTTCATCGAGAGCAACCGGGAGCGCCCCTTCTTCCTGTATTTCCCGCACTACGCGGTCCACACGCCGATCCAGGCGAAGAAGGACGTTCAGGCGCGGTACGCCGGGAGGGTGCGCGACGGCGACCCGCAGAACAACCCCGGCTACGCCGCCATGGTGGAGGCCGTGGACCAGAGCGTGGGCCGCGTGATGGACGCGCTGGACCGCCTCGGGCTGGCGGAGGACACGGTGGTCATCTTCACCTCCGACAACGGCGGCCTCGGCCGGGTGACGTCCAACGCGCCCCTCCGCGAGGGCAAGGGCACGCTGTACGAGGGCGGCGTCCGCGAGCCCCTGATCGTCCGCTGGCCGGGCAGGATCGCCGCGGGGTCCCTGTGCGGCACCCCGGTGTGCAGCGTGGACTTCTTCCCGACCATTATGGAGATCGCCACGGGCCCGGGGCCGGGTCCGCTGACAGACGGCGAGAGCCTCGTGCCCCTGCTGACGGGTACGGGGGACATCGCCGCGCGCGACCTCTACTGGCACTACCCGCACTACCACCCCCTCGGCGCGACGCCCGGCGGCATCGTCCGCCGCGGCAACCACAAGCTCATCGAGTACTACGAGGACAACCGGCTGGAGCTGTATGATCTGGCCGCCGACCCGGCCGAGACGAAGAACCTCGCCGGGGAGATGTCCGAAAAGGCCGAAGAACTCCGCCGCGCCCTCCACGGCTGGCTCCTCGACGTGGACGCCCAGATGCCCACCTCCAACCCCGACCACGACCCCGTCCGCGCGGCGCAGTCAAAATGACCCCTGCGGCGGTGTGCTACAATACGGGCCGCAACGAGGGCCGAAAGGGCCGCGGGAGTGAACAGGCAGCATGAACCGGAAAGACGCGCAGACCATCTATCTCAGCGGGCCCATCATGGACGCGGCGGCGGACGAGAGCAAGCCGTGGCGCCAGCGGGCCAAGGAGCGGCTCGCGGGCCGTTTCATCCTGCTCGACCCCATGCGGCGCGACTTCCGCGACCGCGAGATTGACAGCGCCAACGAGATCGTGGAGTTTGACCTGCAGGACGTGCGCGACGCGGACATCCTGCTGGTGAACTACAACAAGCCGTCCATCGGCACGTCCATGGAGGTGTTCTACGCCGCCCACGACCAGGGGAAGTTTGTGATCGCCTTCAGCCCCTTCCCCTTCCAGGACATGTCGCCGTGGATGGTGCGCTACTGCACGAAAATCCTGCCGGA
>JAKPUV010001159.1 GCA_029554925.1 Candidatus Hydrogenedentota bacterium
CATGTTCTACGGTCAGCGCAGGGACCTGCGCTCCCCCGCCTATGACGAGGGGAACCTCCTGCGGCGCCCCTGGGAAAACCCGGAAGCCTACGGCGGACGCCTGGTGTACGCCCTCGACCGGGGCGGCGTCTACGAGATCACCCGCAGTTTCGTCCGCGACCGGCAGCACATCCTGCTGCGCGACTGCCAGACGGGGCGCGACATCACGGGCATGTTCCCCGCGCACCCCAACCACGAAATCGGGTTCGCCGAGGCCCATCTGGGGCTGTCCAAGGGTGTCTTCATCAACACGGCGACCATCGGCCACCTCAACCTCGACGGTCTCGGCGACGAGCAGGCCCTCGACCGCATCCGCGAGCGCCTGCTGGCCATCAACGACTCCGGGGCCGGAATCCGGTCCGCGGGAAGCGCCCTGCACGCCCTGCAGGAGCTGCTCGACGAACTGCAGCGGGACGTCATCGCCCCCGCCGGGGAGGCCCTGCCGCCGCTCCGCGAGGAGCTGGCGGCGGCCCGCGCGGCCGTCCGCGAACAGGCCCGGCTCAACCGGCGGCGCGCCGAGGCGCTTGCCCGGCTCGCGGAATGCGAGACGGAGCGCGCGCGTCTGGAACGCGCCGCCGAGCGCGCCTCCGCCCGCCGGCGCGTGGCGCGCCTGGACGAGATCGAGCGCATCCAGGAGCAGATGGACGCCGTCACCCAGCAGATGTTCCCCCTGCTGCCCTTCCGCGACTTCTCCACCACGGGCCTTTCGGAGGCGCAGCATCTGAACATGCTGGCGGAGACCATCCGCCTGCAAACCGAGCGCCGCGAGGCCGAACTGCGCCGCCTGACGCCGGAACTGGAGGGGTTGGAGCAGTCCACGCCGGGCGACGCGCCGCCGCCCGCCCCCATCCCGGAGGAGACGGAGCGCAGGCTCCACGAACTCCGCGCTCGGGAGGAGCGCTACGAGGAGCGCTTCACGGAGGCCGACGCCCGCGTGCGCCAGCTCAACGACCAGATCGCCGTGACCCAGCGCCGCCTCGCGGAGGTGCCCGACTTCTCGCGCGTCGCCGCGGACCCTGTCGAATGGATCAGCCAGCTCGCGAACGCGTTCACCCTCGCCCTCAAGACGCGGGACAAGGAATGCGCCGACCGCGACCGACTCCGCGAGATCGTGCGCCGCGAGCGCCAGCGCATCGCCCCCGACGCGGAGCTCTTCAAGCACAGCGACTCCTTCTCCGAGCGCCTGCGCGAGTTCGAGGACGCCCAGCGGGACACGGCGCGGAGGAAAACCGAGACGGAGGCGCTCCAGCAAAGCCTTGCCGCGGCGCTGGAGGAGGCGCGGGAGCGCATCCCCGGCATGTTCTGGCTCGCCGCCGTGTGCGGCGTGTTTCTCCTCGTGCTTGCGGGGGTGTTCATCGCCTCGGGAAAGCCGCCGGTGCTCTACGCCGGCGCCGTCATCCTGCTGGCTTTGGGGTACTTCCTCGCCCAATTCACCGCAGCCCGGGGACTGGCCCGCCGCCTCCGGCAGGAGCATGACACGGCCAAGGCCGAACTGGAGCGGCTCAAGGCTGCGGAGGCCGACGCCGTCCCCCCGATAGAGGTGCTGCGCAAACGGGCAAACTGCCAGTCCCTGCGCGAGTTGGAGGCCCGTTTCGACGGGTTCCGCGAGGCACTGGCGCGTCTCGACACCTTTGTCAGCGAGCTCGAGCAGCAGGAAATCCGCGCCCGCGAAAGCGAGGAGCGTGTGCCCAAGCTCTTCGCCCGGATTCAGGAGGCTTTCCAGACGGCGGGCGAGCCGCTGGAGGACATGAACGCCGTTTCCGCCGCCGTGAACCGCGTGATGGGGCGCTACCAGGAATACCGCGACATGAAGCGGCGCATGTCCGACCTGCGCAACCAGCTCCAGACCGCCATTGAGAACCAGCGCGAGTACGGAGACGCCCTGGAAAACACCCGCAGGGCCCTCGCGCAGGTGGAGGACCAGATCCGGGGCATCATGCGTGAGTCCGGGTGCGCGGACCAGGCGGACCTTGAGGACCCCCTGGCCGCCCTGCGCGCCTACTCCGAGCACTGCGCCGTCCGTCAGAATGCCCGCGGACGCATGGAAATGCTCCGCCGCCAGGTCGAGGAAACCCTGGATCAGCTGGAGAGCGACCGCCGGGAACTTGCCCAGTGCGCCGCAGACCTGCGCAGGTTGCTGGACGGGGCGGGGGTTGACTCCACCGGGGACTGGCAGGCGCGGGCGGAAAAGGCCCGGGAATACCGCTCCCTTCAGCAGACCCATGCGGGCCTTTCCGAACAGATCAATCTGCTGCTGGACGGCACGCCGCTGGCGGAACTGCGCCGCATTGCCGCCGAACTCGGCACGGAGGAAGGCGGGCTTCCCGAGGAGGAGACCGAGCGGGAACTCGTGCAGGTGCGGGATGAAATCAAGCGCCTCCAGCTGGAAGTCAACCATCTGCAGGTCGCCGCGCTGGAATGCACCGCCGAACTCCGCCCCACCGCCGATGTCCGCGAGGAAATCGCCGACCGCGAGCGGGCGCGCGACCGCGCCGCCGCCCTCCGGGACGCCGCCCTGCGCGCCGCCACCCTGATCGAGGAGGCCGCCAACCAGCGCCATGCCCGCATCGCCCCCGTCATCGCCCGCGACGCCTCCCGGTTCCTGCGCGACATCACGCTCGGCGCCCACGGGGACGTGTCCATTGGGGACGGGTTCACCATCACCCTCGGCCCCAAGCATGCCGGACTCCCGGCCGTCACCACGGAGAGCCTGAGCAAGGGGGCCCTCGACCAGGTGTATCTCTCCCTGCGTCTGGCGCTGGTTCGCCTGCTCAGCGCCTCCGGCGAGACCCTTCCCATGCTCATGGACGATCCCTTCGCCAATTACGATGACCAGCGTCTCAAGTCGGCCATGCGCGTGCTCACAGAGATTGGCACGGACAACCAAATCCTCGTGTTCACCTGCCGGGAGGACGTTGGTTTGGCCGCAGCCGAAGCGGGCGCTTCGGTTATCGAGATGCGATAATCGTCCGTTATTGGTGTCATGCGTCGTTTTGCGTCGCTTTCGATTCAGGCCTCCGGGTGCATTCCCTATTGCCTCCCCGCCAGTCCTGTGGTATAATCTGAGTGGTCAGAGCCACATGTGGCGTTTCTCCTTCCGCGGAGGCCTGGTGCGAAAACGTATCAGGCCTCTTCTATTTTCCAACGCACCGCGAAATACCGCGCGACGTTTCGGTAAAATACCGCCCCGAAACCAGCCACTAACTGTCCGGAGGTTTGCAGTCTTGACAAAAAAGAATGGATACCGCGTCTGCGCCGTACAGATGAGCATGGGACCGAGCGGGGAAGACAACCATGCCCGGGCGATGAATCTCGTCCGCCGGGCCGCCGCCGCTGATGCGCAAGTCATCTGTCTTCCGGAGCTGTACCGGTGGCCCTATCTTTGCCAGAGGGAGGACATCTCGCTGTTCGATCTTGCCGAACCGGCGGACGGCCCTTCCGTCACCGATTTCCGAAGCCTTGCGGCGGAACTGGGAGTGGCGGTCATTGTTCCCTTCTTCGAGCGCCGCGGACCGGGCTTGTACCACAACACGGCGGCCGTCATCGACACGGATGGCGCACTTCTGGGCCTCTACCGGAAGATGCACATTCCCGACGACCCGGCGTACTTTGAGAAATACTACTTCGCGCCGGGGGATCTCGGATTCCGAACCTTCGACACGGCCTTCGGCCGGGTGGCCGTCCTGATCTGCTGGGACCAATGGTACCCCGAGGGGGCGCGTCTGGCCGCGCTGTCGGGGGCCACCAGCCTGTTCTATCCCACGGCGATCGGCTGGCACCCCGCTGAAAAGGAGCAATACGGCGCGCTCCAGCGCGACGCATGGACAACCGTCCAGCGGGGCCACGCCGTGGCCAACGGCCTCTATGTCGCCGCGCCCAACCGTGTCGGTCTGGAACGCCCCTATGACGACCTTGCAGGCATTGAGTTCTGGGGAGGCAGCTTCATCGCGGGGCCGCAGGGCGAACTGCTGGCTCAGGCGGCGTCTGACCGCGAGGAATCGCTGGTCACCGAAGTGGACCCGGCCCATCTGGAGGAGGTCAGGCGCAACTGGCCCTTCTTCCGCGACCGCCGGGTGGATGCCTATGGCGGACTCACCCGCCGCTGGCTGGACGGAACAGCGGAATGACCCCCGTCGCGCTGAAACCCGCCCTGCCCTTCCCCCCCCGCCTTCCAGCCGAATGGGAGCCCCAGCGGGCGGTGCACATCGCCTGGCCGGTCAACACCGCCGACTGGCCCGGCAAGTATGCGCCCGTGCCCTGGGCGGTCTGCGAAATCATCCGCCACATCGCCGAGGACGAGGAGGTGTTCCTGGCAGCGGCCACCGAGCGGCACGCTGAAACGGCGCGCCGTTGCCTGCGCCGCGCGGAGGCCAACCTGTCCAACGTCCAGATCACGGTCTTTCCCCTCGACCGGGGCTGGATGCGCGACATTTCCCCCCTGTGGGTGCACGGACCCGGCGGCGAATCCGCCGCCGTCCGGTTTTCCTTCAACGGCTGGGCCAAATACGACAACCACCGGCTGGACGCGCAATGGCCGCCCTTCATGGCGCGCAAGCGCGGTCATCGGCTTGTGGGGGCGCGATGGAACGGGAAGGCGGTCTTCATGGAGGGGGGGGCGCTTGATCCGAACGGCGCGGGCGCTCTTCTCGTCACCGAGGAGTGCCTGCTGGACCCCGTCACGCAGCGCCGCAATCCGGGGTTTTCCCGGCAGGACTACGAGGCGCTCTTCGCGGAATGGCTGGGCATATCCCAGGTAATCTGGCTGGGAAAGGGGATTGCGGGGGACGACACCCACGGCCATGTGGACGACATCTGCCGTTTTGTGAACCCGCGCACCGTCGTTCTCTGCCGCGAGCCGAGCGGCGGCGACGCCAACCATGCGCCGCTGGAGGAAAACCGCGAACGCCTCCAAGGCGTGCGGCTGGGGGATGGGCGCGCGCTGGAGGTCGTGGAGCTTCCCATGCCCGCGCCGGTGGTGTTTGACGGCATGCGCCTGCCCGCCAGTTACGCCAACTTCCTGATCACCAACGCCAAGGTGCTCGTGCCCACGTTCAACGACGCCAACGACCGGAAGGCGCTCGGCATCCTCGCCGAGTGCTTCCCCGGGCGGGAGGTGGTCGGGATCCATGCGGTGGACCTGGTGTGGGGCCTCGGCACCGTGCACTGCCTCACCCACGAGGAGCCCGCGGCGCCGCCCCGCGCGTAGCCGGTTCCCGGGGAACTTTCCCGGCACTTGCCGTATCCATCCTCCCATGCACTACAATAGAGGCGGTGCGGGGGCGTCTCGACGGCGTCCCGCCCCCGCGTTGCACCAACCCTCCCCTGCCCCCGCCAAGGGCACGACCGGTTTGAAGACGATGGAAAGCACGCATTTTCGGGTGGCCGTCCTGATGGGCGGAGAAAGTCTGGAACACGAGGTTTCCCTGCGCTCCGGCGCGGGGGCGGCGGCGGCGCTCCGGCGCATGGGCCACGACGTGCTGCCGGTGACCATTGACACCGCCGGCGGCTGGGCGTTCGGCGACTCCGCGCCCCTTCCCCTGCACCGCGCCGTTTCCCGGCTGGCGGAGGACCGCCCCGACTGCGTCTTCATCGCCCTGCACGGGGGCGCGGGCGAGGACGGCCGGATTCAGGGACTGCTCGACCTGCTCGGCCTTCCCTACACCACCAGCGGCAGCGCGGCCAGCGGCCTGTGCATGGACAAGATCCGCGCGAAGGCCGTGGCCGGCGCGGCAGGGGTGCGCGTGGCCCGGCAGGTTGTGGTTACGGCGGCCGAATGGCGCGCCTGCCCCGAGGACGTTGCCGCCCGCGTGCGTGCGGAAATCGGCCTGCCGTGCGTGCTCAAGGCCCCCAACCAGGGGTCCAGCTGCGGCATGGCCGTGTGCCGCGCCGGGGAAACCCTGGCCGAAGACATCGAGAATATCCTCTCTGTTGAGGGGCGGCTTCTGGCCGAGGCCTTTGTCGCGGGCACCGAGCTCACCTGCGCCGTGCTGGATGTCGAACCCGGCGCGCGGCCCCGCGCCCTCCCCATCACGGAGATCCGTCCAAAGACGTCCGCGTTTTTCGACTACGAGGCCAAGTACACGCCGGGGGCCAGCGAGGAGATCACCCCCGCGCCCCTGCCGGAATCCACCGCCGAAACGGTGCGCGCCGCGGCGGTGCTGGCGCATGAGACCCTCGGCTGCCGCATATGGAGCCGGAGCGACTTCATCCTCGGCCCCGAAGGGCCCGTCTGGCTGGAGGTCAACACCGTTCCCGGACTGACGGAAACCTCCCTGTTCCCGCAGGCCGCCGCGGCGTCCGGCATTTCCTACGACCAGCTCATGGACCTGTTCGTGCGGGCCGCGGTAGAATTGGGCAAGAACTCCTGAGGAAGCATGTCATGGGTATTCCCTTCACAAAACTGCATGGTCTTGGCAACGACTACCTGTTCATTGACGCGGCAAGGCACCCCGTGGCGGACCCGGCGGCGCTCTCCCGCGCCATGAGCCACCGCCATCTCGGCGCGGGCTCCGACGGCATCATTCTCGTGCTTCCCGGCGATGCCCACCCCTTCAGGATGCGCATCTTCAACGCCGACGGCAGCGAGGCGGAGACCTGCGGCAACGGCATCCGCTGTTTCGCCAAGTACGTTTACGAGCGCGGCATGACCCGCGACACCGGGTTCACCATCGAGACCCTGGCGGGGCCCAACCGGGTGACCCTAACCGTGGAGAACGGCAAGGTGCTGTCCGTGCGCTCCAACATGGGCCGTCCCCGCTTTGAGCGCGCCGAAATCCCCATGACCGGCCCGGCGGGCGAGGTGCGCGAGGAGCCGCTGACCGTGGACGACGGCCGGGTCTTCCGCGTCACCTGCGCCAACATCGGCAACCCCCATGCGGTGGTGTTTGTGGACGACGCAAAGGCGGTGAATCTGGCGGATGTCGGCCCGCGCATCGAGAATCACCCCGCTTTCCCCAAGCGGACCAACGTGGAGTTTGTGAACGTCCTCGACCGCGACAACATGGTCATGCGCATCTGGGAGCGCGGCAGCGGCATTACCATGGCCAGCGGCAGCGGCTCCTGCGGCTCCGCCCTCGCCGCGATGATCACGGACCGGGTGAACCGGCGGGTAAACGTCCATCTGGTCTACGGCGTCCTGGGCATCGAGTGGGCCGGGGACGGGTGCGTCTACCAGGAGGGGCCGGCGACGGAGGCCTATTCAGGGGAGTGGCCGGGGGACGGCTGACCTTTTCGGGCCGTTTTGAAAACAGCGCCCTGCGGGGATAGAATGCTGGGGTGTGCCGACAACCGGGGAGCACCGCCGCATGATCGTCATCAACGAGGAATCCCAGCGCTGGCTGCGTGAACTGGCCCGCTTCAGCAGCATCAAGAACGTCCTCTTCCTTTACGGGAACACCTACGACCTGGTCTCCTTTCCCGTGCTGGGAGAGGGGGACGGGGAGCCCCGGTGGACGGAAAGCGACCTGCCGGGCTTCCTGCGGCGGTGGCTCATGGGGCTGGACTATGAGATCGTGGGCTGGGCCGACCCGCTGGAGGAGCTGTCCTTCGTCACCCCCGAAATGGAGACCCTCTTCGACAAGGTCCTGCGCGGCACGGAGGCGTGCCCGGATCCCGCGGACCAGAGCGACCATCACCCGCAGATGGAGGCGGGCCGCTCCCTGGGCACACCGGAGCAGAAGGGGGCCGCGGCACGCATGGCGGACCGCGTGCGGGGCGTGCGGCCCCGTCCGGTGGACTGGGACACGGTCATCCACCGCATCGGCATCGCGCTGCAGAACCCGCGGGTCCCCTGCGCGTTCATCGTGGACTTCGCGTCCCGCCTCACCTCCACCCCGGACCGCATGCCGCGCGACGAGCGCATGCTGCTCACGCGCATGCTCAAGGCGAGCCTCGCCTCGCGCGAGGTGGTGCGCGAAAAAGGCCGGTGGAACAACCTGCTCATCCTCATCTGCGAGAAGCTGAACGACCTGCCCGCGTTCCTCTACCTCAACAACCCGCGCGCGCGGTCCATCCATGTGGAGCCCCCGGACCGGGACGAGCGCGCCCGCTTTGTCTCGCGCTATTACCGGTATTTCTACGGCGCGCCGCGCGACGGCGCCGCCGCCGCCCCGGCTTCCGTGGTGTCGGACTTCGTGGATTTCACCGAAGGCCTCTCGAACTACGAGATGCGCAGCCTGCTCAGCCTCTCCATGCGGGAGCGCATCCCCGTGGTGGACGAGACCACCGGCGTCTCCAACGTCCGGCGGATCTCCGAGATGTACAAATACGGCGTCACGGTAAGCGAGTGGGACCAGATGGACCCCAAGCGCCTGAGCAACGCGGAGGCCTTCGTGCGCGGGCGCATCAAGGGGCAGGAGGCCGCCGTCGCCCGGGTGCTGGACATCGTGAAGCGCGCCAAGATCGGCATCGCCGCGGGCGACACCAAGCGCACCAACCGCCCGCGCGGCGTGCTCTTCTTCGCCGGGCCGACGGGCGTCGGCAAGACAGAGATGGCGAAGGCGCTCGCCGAGCTGCTCTTCGGGCGCGAGGAGCGCCTGATCCGCTTCGACATGAGCGAGTATTCCGTGCAGCAGGCGGACCAGCGGCTCCTCGGCGCGCCCCCCGGCTACATCGGCTACGAGGAGGGCGGACAGCTCACCAACGCCGTCAAGAAGAACCCTTTCTCCGTCCTGCTTTTCGACGAGATCGAGAAGGCCCACCCGAGCATCTTCGACAAGTTCCTGCAGATCCTCGACGACGGGCGGATCACCGACAGCAAGGGGGACACGGTCTACTTCTCCGAGTGCATCATCATCTTCACCAGCAACCTCGGCACCGTCGCGCGCACCGAGGAGACGGGGTCGAAGGTCCTTGTCACTCCGGAAATGCCCTATCCGCAAATGCGCGGGGTTGTGCTGGACGCCATCCGGGACCATTTCAACTTCACCCTGGGTCGGCCGGAGATTCTCAACCGCTTCGGCGACAACTTTGTCGTCTTTGACTTCATCAAGCCGCCCCTGGACGAGCAGATCGTGGACCTGCTCCTGTCGAAGCTCGACAAGGCGACGCGCGAGACGCGCAAGACCTCCCTGGTTCTCGACCCCCCGGCACGGGAGAAGCTGGTGGCCCTCGCGCGGAAACAGCTTCACCATGGCGGACGCGGCATCCGGAACGCCGTGGACGCCACCCTGATCAACCCCCTGAGCCGCTACCTTTTCGACAACAATGTGGAGAGCGGAAAACGGGTGCGCGTGCTGGACCTTGTCGTCCACGGCGAGGACACGGGCACACGGGTGGAACTGATGGTGCGGGTGGAGAACCCATGACTTCCCTGAGGCTCTTCGCCCTGTCCTTTCCCGTGACCGCCCTGGGGCCGGGAAACCGCGCGGTGTTGTGGGTGGCCGGGTGCGCGCGCGGATGTCCCGGCTGCATCAGCCCGGAGATGCAGCCCGCCGACGCGGGCCGCGAGGTGCCCGTCCCCGTATTGGCGGAGCGTCTTCTGAAGATTGAGGCGCCCCTGGCGGGGGTGACGGTGTCGGGCGGGGAGCCCTTCGACCAGGCGGAAGCCCTCGCCGAACTTCTCGAAAGGCTTCTCACGGCGCGGCCCGAATGGAACTCCCTGCTGTACACCGGCTACACGCTCGGGGAACTGGCCGCACGCCCGTACGCGGCGCGGCTCCTGAGCATGACGGACATCCTCGTGGACGGCCCCTTCCGCAGAGACGTTCCACAGGCCCATCCGCTGGCCGGATCAGGGAACCAAGGGGTGCATTACCTGACCGACCGGGGCCGCTCCCTGCGCGCGGACGTGGACGCGCTCCCCGTCGGCGGGATGAACTACGGCCTGAGCGCGGACGGGACCATGGACATGGTCATCGGGGTCACTTCCGAGGCGCAGCGTCGGGGCACGCCCCTGCGCGGCGCCCCTCCCGGCTCCTGCGACGGGCCCGCTCCCGAAGCATAGATTACGGCGCAAGCCCCTCGGAAAGGCAGCTCACCTCCGTGTTGCTACGTCGCTCACCGCCGCTCCCAACGCGATAGATGGCATCCCCCCGCAAGCAGGCCACGGGACTGTCGCCACCGGGAACCAGGCGGTAGACCACCGTGACCGGAAGGGGGGGCGGGGTAATCCAAAGGATGCCAAGGGTCGAGGTGCCTTCCGGAACCCCGGCGCCTGTTGGCACGGTGGGCGCGGAGACCATACCGCCAAAAGCCCACCCGGCGGGAAGTTCCTCCTCGAGTCCAAACGCCGTGACCGTCCCTGTGAACCCGCCCACGGCGGAAATGTTCAGGGTGACCTCCACGGGCTCTCCCTGCCGCCACACGCCCTGGCCGCCGATGCTCCGGTCCAGCACCAGCCCGCCGGTGCCCGGCGGAAAAAGGAGCGTGGTTTCGGTGTTTGACTCCAGCATCCCGTTGCCCGCCTCATAGAGCGCCTTTCCGGACAGTTGCGCGGTTCCGGCCGCGTCGGCGGGCACGTTCAGGAGGTAGGAAAAGGTCAGGGGGAACGCCAGCGGGGCCTCCCAGGAAAAGGCGAGGGAGGGGGTGTCCCCCGGCAGGGGGGCGCTGTCGGGCGGCTCCCCGTCCAACCATCCGGCATAGGTCCATCCGGCGGGCAGGGTCTCCGAAACATCCAGCTGGGTTACGGGTTTGGCCCCCGTGCGGTCCAGCGTCACCGTGACGCTTGCCAGTCCGCCCTGCACATATCCCGCAGTCGCATCACTGGATCGCGACAGGTGAAGCAGCGTTGCTTGCGCATATTCCGAGAGGCTCACCGTGACCGCAGAGCCCACCGGCACCATCGCCCCCGCCGCAGGGTCCTGCGCCACGACGCGTCCGATGTCCACAGTCTCCGACCACACCGCGGAGATTCCCCCCTGCACAAGCCCGCTGTCGGCCAGAAGCCCCGCCACCTCCTCCACGGGACGATCCAGAAGATCGGGGACCTGAGTCAGGGCCGGTTCCCCTTCACCCTCGCCCTCCCCTTCGCCACCGCCCGCAGGCAATGTCTCGGTCACACACGGCTGGGAGACCTGCTCGCCGCCGGAGGTTCGATAGAGCACCTGCCCGCTGAAGAGGGCCGTGCCGGAAGCCGAGACCGGGGGCAGGGCAAGATAGGAGAACGCCGCGGGGAATCCGGGAACCGTGATATAGGCAAAGTCCAGGGTGCCGCCGTCCCCTATCTGCGGCGACACGGGCGGCGTGCCCCCCCCGGAGAAGCCGGCATACGTCCAGCCGTCGGGCAGGGTCTCCTGAATGCCCAGCGCCGTGATTTCCCCGGTGCCCGTGTAAAGAATCCGCAGCGTGACCGTCACGGCCGCGCCGGGCGTATAGGCGGCGGGGGTCACCGTCCGTTCCAGCACGGGCCCCGCGCCGGGGTCCGGTGTTTCGGTCACCACCACATACCCC
Source organism: Candidatus Hydrogenedentota bacterium (assembly GCA_029554925.1). GTDB lineage: Bacteria > Hydrogenedentota > Hydrogenedentia > Hydrogenedentales > CAITNO01 > JAAYBR01. The sequence goes on from JAKPUV010001159.1 coordinate 11,428, forward strand.
GCCTTTTCCTTCGTCCGCTCCACCGACCCCGCGAGGGCGGTAAGTCGGACCGTATAGGAGCCGGGGACGGTGTAGACGTGATCTGGCGACATCTCCGCGGAGGGCGCGGACCCGTCCCCAAAATCCCAGGACCAGACGGCGTCACATTTTGCCGAAAAGGTGGTCTCATTGGTAAACCGGGTGGTCAGGGGAGCCGCCCCGACCGTGGGAGATGCGGAAAAGTCCACAGTGAACACCGGGACGGGGCCCGGAACCGTCGTCACCACGACCGGCCCGCCGACAACGGACCGTTCCCCGCACCAGGACTTCATGGTCAGGGTGACGGGGAAATCACCCGCCACAGCGTATACATGAACAGGATTCTTGGCGGTTTCCGCCGGCGAGCTGTCGCCGAAGTCCCAAGACCAGGCGACGGCGAAAGGCCCGCCCCCGGTGGAGGTGTTGGTGAACTGCACCGACAGCGGCGCGGTGCCGCTTTCCGGGGAAAAGGTGAATCCAGGCTCCGGACGTCCCCAGCCGCATCCCGCAAGCAAAGCGGCCGCCCCCGCCAGCGTCACCCATGCAAACCGTCCTGCCATGCCGATCCCTTCGCCCGCCGGGGGCCGTTGTGCTCCCTGTTCAGTATACCAGAGGAACCGGCCAACGTTTCGCGCTCAC
>JAKPUV010001165.1 GCA_029554925.1 Candidatus Hydrogenedentota bacterium
CAGGTAGGTGTAGGCGGCGGCGGCCGACTCCTTCATCACCTCGCCGAGCTGTCCTGTCAGCGCGAGGCCGCCCTTGCCGGACATGACGCTGGTCTCAATGCGGAGAATGTCGCCGCCCGCCTGGGTCCACGCCATGCCCACGGCGACGCCCGGCTCGGCCACGGCTTCGGGGTGCACTGCGGAGTAGATCGGCGGCCCCAGAAGATCGCCGACGACCTTGGCGTCCACCGACACTTTGCCGCGCGCCTTCTCCTCGACGAGGCGGCGGGCGGTCTTGCGGCAGACGCCCGCGATGGAGCGCTCCAGCTCGCGGACCCCCGCCTCCTTCGTGTACCGCTGGATGATCTCGTCGAGACCTTCGTCCTCAAAGGTGACCAGCCCCTCCGGTATCCCGTTCTCCTCGAACTGGCGGGGAATCAGGAAACCCCGGGCGATGCGCGCCTTCTCCTCGTGCGTGTAGCCGGGAATGCGCACGATCTCCATGCGGTCGTGGAGGGCGTGGGGAATGTCGTACTCGCTGTTGGCGGTCGTGATGAAGAACACCTCCGACAGGTCGAAGCCGACCTCCAGGAAGTGGTCGCTGAAGTTTCTGTTCTGCGCGGGGTCGAGCACCTCCAGCAGCGCCGCCGACGGGTCGCCCCGGAAGTCCATGCTCATCTTGTCGATCTCGTCGAGCATGAACACGGGGTTCCGCACGCCGACGGTCTTCATGCCCTGGATGACGCGGCCGGGCATGGAGCCGATGTAGGTGCGCCGGTGCCCGCGGATCTCCGCCTCGTCGCGCACGCCGCCGAGGGAGACGCGGATGAACTTGCGGCCCATGGCCCGGGCGATGGACTGGCCGAGGGAGGTTTTGCCCACGCCGGGGGGGCCCACCAGGCAGAGGATCGGCCCCTTGGCGTTCCTGCTGAGCTTGAGGACCGCCAGAAACTCCAGGATGCGCTCCTTGACCTTTTCCAGCCCGTAGTGGTCCTCATCGAGGATCTTCCGGGCCCGCTTGAGGTTCAGCGCGTCCTTGGTGCGTTTCGACCAGGGCAGCTCGCACAGGGTCTCGAGGTACCCGCGGATCACGGCGCTCTCGGGGCTCATGAAGGGGAGCTTCTCGTAGCGGGCCACCTCGCGCTCGGCGCGCTCGGCGATTTCAGCGGGCATCCCCGCCTTTTCGACCATCTCGCGCAGCTCGGCGGCCTCGCCGCCGCTCTCGTCGCGCACGCCCAGCTCCTGCTGGATGGCCTTGAGCTGCTCCTGGAGGTAGTGCGACCGCTGGCCCCGCTCCATCTGCTCGCGGACGCGGCCCCGCACCTTCTGCTCAATGCGGGCCAGGTCTATCTCGCGCTCCAGCAGCACGGCCGCCCGGTCCAGGCGCGCGGCCACATCAAGGCACTCCAGCAGCTCCTGCCGCTCCGTGGTGGAGACGAACAGGAAGGAGCAGATCGTGTCGGCGAACAGGTCGGGGTCCTCCATCCCCTGGATGGCGAGGAAGATTTCCGGGGCGATCCTCTGGGTGAGGCGGACGTACTCCTCGAACTGGTGGAGCACGGCCCGCATGGTGCCCTCGAGCTCGGGCCCCGCGGGCACGGCCGACTCGACCTGCTCGATCAGGGCCTCCCAGGTCTCGCCGCGAAAGTTGAACCTCCGGACACGGCCGCGGCCAAGCCCCTCCACGGCGATTTTCATGGCCCCGTCGGGCAGGCGGAGGGCGTTGATGATCTTCGCGCCCGTGCCCACCCGGTACATGCCGTCCGCCTTCGGCTCCTCCTCCTCGCCGTCCTTCTGGGTGCAGAGGAAAAGGGCCGTGCCCGTGCGGATGCTCTCCTCGACCGCCGCCAGCGAGGCGGGGCGGCCCACAAACAGCGGCACGGTCATCCGCGGGAACACCACCGCGTCCTTCAGGGGCAGCAGGGGCAGCAGGATGTTTTCCGTCTTCTTTTTTCGGGTGTTTTTGGGCATCAGCCAAGGGCTCCGTTGCTTCGTGAAACGCGCGGGGGCGGCACCCCGCGCCGGCGGGCGCGGAAAACGCGCCGCCCCCCCGGGTCCCCTTGAGCACATTATACCGGTTTGGCCCGGCGTTCACAACGCGGCCGCCGCGTCAGGCCTCCCCGGCGAGGGTCTCCCACTCCTCGTAAAGGGCCTTCAGGTCGTCCCGCAGGCCGTTGTACTCGTCCGTGAGCGCCTGGGCCGCCGTGAAATCGGCGGGGGCCAGGGCGGCGAACCTGCCCGTGTAGTCGGCGAGCAGGGACTCCATGGCCGCGATGTCCGCCTCCACCTTGGCGAGGCGTTTCTGGCCCTTGCGGTCCTCGCGGGCGCGGGACTTCTTGGCCTCGCGCTCCTTCTCGATGCGGCGGATGCGGAGCACCTCCTCGGCCGTCTTGTCCGACGGGTCCTCCTCGGCCTGGCCGGACTGGCGGTGGAAGTCCGCGTAGTTCCCCAGGAACACCCGCGCCTTGCCGTCCCGGAGGATGACGAGCTTCTCCACCAGCCCGTCTACCAGGGCGCGGTCGTGGCTGGCCAGCAGGATGCTCCCGCCGAAGGCAGCCAGCGCGCCCTCCAGCGCCTCGCGCGACGCGATGTCGAGGTGGTTCGTCGGCTCGTCGAGCAGCAGCAGGTTGGCCCCGCCGAGGATCATCTTCGCCATGGCCACGCGGGCCAGCTCGCCGCCGCTGAGGGTGGAGACGGGCTTGAACACGTCCTCGCCCGTGAACAGCAGCCGGCCCAGGAACCGGCGCGCCTGCTCCGGCGTGAAGTCGGGCCGCACCGAGAGCACCTCCGAGAGGATGTCGCTCGACCGGTTCACGTTGTCGTGGTTCTGCTCGAAGAACGAGACCGAGACCTTGTGCCCGAGGGTCACCGCGCCACCCGTGCCCTTGTGCATCCCGGCAATCTGGCGCAGGAGGGTCGTCTTGCCCGCGCCGTTGGGGCCGACGATCCCCACCCGCTCGCCCCGGCGCACGGTGAAGCTGATGCCGTCGTACAGGGTCAGGTCGCCGTAGGCCATCGTGGCGTCGCGCACGTCCAGCACCACCTCGCCGCTGCGCTCCACCTCGCCGAGGCGGAAGGCCGCCGTGTCCGCCTCCGGCGGAGGCGCCTCGATCCGCTCCAGCTTGTCCAGGCGCTTCAGGCGGCTCTGCATCTGGCGCGCCTTGGTGTTCTTGTACCGGAAGCGCTCGATGAGCGCCTCCTCCTTGCGGATGAACTCCTCCTGCCGCTCGTAGGCCTTCTGGTACTGCTCGCGCAGCAGCGCCTTCTGCTTCTGGTAGAAGGCGTAGTTGCCCGAATAGTCGAAGAGCTGGCCCCGCTCCACCTCGACGATGCGCGTGGTCGCGTTGTTCAGCATCTGCCGGTCGTGCGAGATGATCATCACCGCCTCGCGGCAGCTGGAGAGGTACGACTCCAGCCACTCCCGCGCCTCCACGTCCAGGTGGTTCTCCGGCTCGTCCAGCAGCAGCAGGTCCGCATCGCGCAGCAGCGCCAGCGCCAGGCGCAGCCGCGTGCGCTGTCCCCCGCTCAGGGCGTGGAACGGCAGCGAGAACTCCTCCGGCCGGAAGCCCAGCCCCTGGAGCACCTGCTTCACCCGCGTCCGGAACCCGTAGCCCCCCATCGCCGTGAAGGCGTGCTGTGCGTCGCTGTACTCCGCCAGCAGGGTGTCGCCCTCCGCGGCCATCCGCTCCTCCAGCCGCGCCAGCCGCGCCTCCAGCTCCAGGATCTCCGGGAAACTCTCCATCACAATGTCCTGGATCGTCTTCTCCTCCGCCACCTTCGGAAGTTGCTCCAGGCACGCCAGCCGCAGCCGCCGCATCCGCTCCACCACCCCCGAGTCCGGCTCAATCTCCCCCGTGATCACCCGGAACACCGTGGACTTCCCCGTGCCGTTCCGGCCGATCAGCCCCACCCGCTCCCCCGGCTCAATGCGCAGGCTCACCCCGTCCAGGACAGGGCGTCCCAGGTACGATTTGGTGATGTTTTCGAGACGGACAAGACTCATGATGCGCGGACAATGCCTCTGGAATGGATGAATCGCGCGAAGTATAGCCAATTCGGGGGCCGTCGTCCAACACCGTACCGGCGCACGCGGGCGGCGGGGCGGGTCCCGACGCAAAACAGAGACGCCTGGAGACCTGCGCTGACGAGAAGGACGCGGAGGGCGGCACCGTAGCGCCGCCGTCCCGGCGGCCTTGTTTTCGGGATCACGTGGAATGCGCGCGCGGGCGGGTGCCTTGCCCGTGCCGCCTGACCCCTAACACGCCCCGCCCTCTCTTCTCCCTCCCTCTTCCTTGTGTCCTTTGTGACTTCGTGGTGAAAAACTCCGGAACGGTTCACCACAAAGGCACCAAGAACACAAAGAAGGCCGATGGGGCGGGGTGAACCAGCAGTTGCTGGCCGTGTTGGACGCGTCGGATACTGTGGTGGCCCGGTTCGAGTATGCGGGCGGGCGGATGCCGGTGGCGAGGATGCAGGGCGGGGTAACATTTCCCTTTGCCGCCAGGGTGGGAAGCCGCGTCCCCGCTTTCAGGTCCTCTCCCACAATAGACGCGCGACAGACCGGCCATCACTCGTCGGGAAAGGACCGGGTGTCGCGCTGAATACGGATGTGGTGAATCTGGAGTCCTGCATACCCGCCAAAGAACAGGAACGCGGCCGATGAAGCAGGCCGGTGGGAACGTCCGCAGCGTAGACGCGGCATCTTGCCGCGTTCTTGGGGCCTTTGGTTGACCCGAAGAACGCGGCAAGATGCCGCGTCTACTTTGATGCAGGGCCTCCCGGGCGGGTTCACCCTGTCCAAGACCGGCGGCGGTGCAGAAGGATGGACGGTATGGACCACATGGACGGTATGGACGAGGGGGACTTCATCCGGTCGATCCAGTCCATGCGGTCCATACCGTCCATATCGTCCATGCTGTCCGCGCTGAACGCCCCGTTTGCGCCGCTGCGGGCGGATGGTGCATGATGTCCGCACCAGCCGCGGCGCGCCGGTGTTTGGTTTCCGGCGCGGGAGGCGGTCTGGCCCACCACCGAAAGGATCCACCCCGTGAAAGTGCCCGAATATGTGCGCGGCGCCATTGCGCCGGTCTTCAGCGTGTTCCAGGAGAACGGCGCCTTGGACGAGGAGGGGCAGCGGACCTTCCTGAACTTCCTGCTCCAGTCGGGGGACATCAGCGCGTATTTCGTGCGGTCGGGCATGGGGCTGATGTACACGTACTCAATGGAGGACACGAAGCAGATGGCGCGGGTGGCGTGCGCGCACCTGCGGGGGAAGGGCGCGGTGCTGGTGGGCTGCAGCGGGATCTGGGACCGCAACCTGGACCGGCTTCCCGACCCGGACGCGTATCTCGCCGAGGGGATCGAGCTGGGGCAGTACGCCCTGGACCAGGGCGCGGACGGCGTGGTGTACACCGTGCCGGAGTGCCTGAAGCCCGCCCCGGGGCAGACGGAGTCGGATGTCATCCTCCGGTATTTCGAGGCGCTGTGCGCCAAGGTCCCGGGGCCGGTGCTCATCTACCAGCCGCCGGTGACGCCGAAGAACTATGAGATGTCGCCGGAGGTGATGGCGCGGCTGGCGGACATGGACAACGTGGTGGGCGCGAAGGTCTCCAGCGTGGACGGGTACTACCTCTACGAGCTGCTGCGGGCGGTGCGGGGGAAGGAGTTCGGGTTCATCATCGGCTGCGAGATGCTCTACTACGCGGGGCTCACGCTCGGCGCGCGGGCGTGCATCGGCCAGGGCACGACGGTCAACCCGCAGCTCATCCGCTTCATGCTGGATGCCTACGACCGGAACGACTGGCAGGGCGTGTTGGAGGCGCAGGACGCGGTGAACCTCATGGTTCAGAAGAGCCCGAGCCCGGTGGATTTTCTGAAAACCTACGCCACCGAAAAGGGCTTCCCCACACCGCTGCACAACCGCTCGCAGGCGAGCAATCCTTACATGAGCGACCGCGCCCCCATGACGCGGGAGGAGTACGACCGGTTCAAGCCGCTGTTCGAGGAGACCATTGCCCGGTTCTCCTGAAAAAAAACGGCCCGACACAGCATGAAAGCGCGCCCCGGCGGATTGCCGGGGCGCGCTCTTTTTCAACCGGAGGGGCGCTCAGCCGCCCATGATGCCGCCGACGAAGTCGGCCACGGTGCCCATGACCGGCGCAAAGGACCCCTGCATGAGCTGGGTCGCCTCCTGGGCGGACCCGGCGGCGGCCAGGCCTGGCACCGGCACATAGCGCAGGAACTCCACATGGCCGTCCATGAAGAGCACGTTGCTCCCGCCGGGGATGTGGTTGAACAGCGGCTCCGACGCGCCCGAGGAGATGGTGTCGGACATGATCCACAGCGTGCTCTGGGCCATGTTGGCCGCGCCGGGGTTGTTGATGTCCGTGATCAGAAAGCGCTCGATGCCCTCGCGCAGGCGGTAGATGGTGTTGCCGCCGCCGTTCCCGGCGCCCGCCCAAGTCTGGGTGAGGGACGAATCCTGGTCCAGCAGCTGGGCCAGCCCGTGAGGGTTGCTGGCCAGCGCAATAAGGCCCGCCCCCGCCTCGGCGGCCAGCCCGTCCAGGGCCGCCCCGATCTGGACCGGCACCCACGGGTCGCCGGTGATGCTTCCGCCGAAGGTTTGCAGGATGGTGGTGATGGTGAAGGCGCTGGAGCGCTCCGTCAGTTTGAGGTTGTCGAAGCACCATCCAAGGTACATGTAGCTCGCGTCAATGTCCTCCGGCGCATAAGAGAGGCGCGGCGTGCCGGGCGCCTCCCCGGCGCTGTTCCCCGCCTGGAAATACAGGTCCTCCTGGGCGCTGCCCAGTTCCGGATCTGACGGGCACAGCGCGATGTTCGGATCCGTCAGGTATTCCGGATAGATGGCATACACCGCAGGACCCGCGGCCAGCTCGATGCTGATGTTGCCGCCCCAGCGCGTCCGGTCGCGCACGACCTGCAGCGGCGGAAACGCGCCCTTGGCCTCGTTGTTGTACATCTTGAAGACGAGGCCCCACTGTTTCAGGTTGTTCTGGCAGCTGGAGCGCCGGGCCGCCTCGCGGGCGCGGGCGAGGGCCGGCAGCAGGATCGCCGCCAGAATGCCAATGATCGCGATGACCACCAGCAGCTCGATGAGAGTGAACCCTTTTCGTGACCTGCTCATGATTCAAGTCCTCCTTCTGGGCCCGACCGGGCCCGGGTTAGAAGCCTGCCTACTTCACTCACAGAAAAAGTGTAACCCTTTTCCGATCATTTGACAAGCCCTCCGGAAGGAAGGTTTCACAGTATTTCCGGTTCACACGCGGGGGCGCACGCGTGCGGAGCGCAGGGGGAAGCCGGGAGGAGACGGGTCAGACGAGGATGTCGCGGAGCGCGGCCCGATGGTCGGTGATCCAGCGGCAGAGGTCGCCGATGATGTCCGCCACGCCCTTTTCCGGCCGCCAGCCGGTGGCGGCGGTGACCTCGGCGTTGTCGGTGACGTACCAGGGCACGTCGGCGGCGCGCGTTTCCGGGACGGAGCCGATGGGGATGCGGTTGCCCGTGGCCCCCTCGCAGAAGCCGGTCAGCTCCCGCAGCGAGGCGCTGGAGCCGGGGCCGCCGCCCGCGTTGAAGACGCGGCCCGTCCACTTCCCGACAGACGCGGCCTGCAGGAGCACCAGCCGGACCAGGTCGTCCACATGCAGCATGTCGCGCACCTGTTTCCCGGCGCCGCCGTAGCCGATGTAGGCGAGCTTCCCCCCGTAGACGTGGCGGGCGGCCCACAGCGCCGCCACCCCCTGGTCCACGCGGCCCATCTGCCAGGGCCCCGCGATCACGCCGCAGCGGTTGACCACGGCGGGCAGGCCGTACATGTCCGCGTATTCGGCGATCAGCAGCTCCGCGCAGAGTTTCGTGGCGCCGTAGAGGGAGCGGGGCCCGGCGAGCGGAAAGTCGGCGGAGATGCCGGCGCGTGACACCCCGGGAAGAGGCTGCGCGGCCGCCGCCTCAAACCGCGTCTCCGCCTCCTCCAGGACAATCTCGTTCAGCCGTGCGACGGGATACACGCGGCTCGTGGAGAGGAAGACCATCGCGGCCCCGTGGCGGCGGGCGTGTTCCAAGCAGCGCACCGCACCGCCAAGATTGGTGTCAACCACGTAGCCGGGGGCACCGTCTCGCCCGGCCAGCACGGAGGGCTCGGCGCTGCACTCGACGACGAGGTCGGCCGGGCCGCAGGCGTCGAGGTCCTCCGCCGACCGGACATCGCCGTGGACAAACGACACGCCGCCCGCCGCGAGGCGCGGCAGGTTCAGCTCCGAACCGCGGCGGTGGAGATTGTCCAGCGCGGTGACGGCGGCGTCCTCGCACGCGGCCTTGAAGGCGAGCGCCAGCGCGCTTCCCACGAACCCGGCCCCGCCGGTGACGAGTATCTTCTGCACCTTTGCATCCTCCATCAGGCGCGGCGCGAATGGAAGTCGCGCGCCCCCGTAGGGTACCATACCCGCAATCACAAACGAGCGCGCCCGCCCCCGGCATGCGCCGCGGGCCCCGCGCGGGGAGTCATTATCCATGAGCAGCATTCTCGTCACCGGCGGCGCCGGGTTTATCGGGTCGCATGTGTGCGACGCGCTGGTTGCGGCCGGGCATGACGTCACGGTGGTGGACGACCTTTCCTCCGGGTGCGAGGATTTTCTCAACCCGGCGGCCGCCTTCTTCGAGATGGACATCCGGGCCGCGCAGCTCGCCGAGGTCTTCGAGGAGCGCCGCCCCGAGTATGTCTACCACCTCGCCGCGCAAATAGACGTGCGCCGCAGCGTGGAGGACCCGCTCTACGACGCCGACGTGAACGTGCGGGGCTCCATCAACCTGCTCGAGCTGTGCGTGGCGCACAACGTGAAAAAGTTCATCTTCGCGTCCACCGGCGGCGCGATCTACGGGTCGCCCGAGAAGCTGCCCGCGCCGGAGACCTGCCCCGCCTTGCCCGAGTCGCACTACGGCGTGAGCAAGTACTGCGTGGAGCAGTACATCGGCCTCTACGGCCGGCTGCACAAGCTCCCGTACACCATCCTGCGCTTCCCAAACGTCTACGGCCCCCGGCAGAGCCCCCACGGCGAGGCGGGCGTCTGCTCCATCCTCGCCGGGCTCATGCTCGACGGGACCGCCCCCGTGCTCTACGGCCAGGGCGAGCCCCTGCGCGACTATGTGTACGTGGGCGACATCGCGCGGGGCTGCCTGCTCGCGCTGAAGAAGGGCGACCGGGAGATTCTGAATCTGGGCTCGGGGAAGGGCACCTCGGTGAAGGACCTCTTCTCCCACATCCAGAAACTCACCAAGTTCGAGGGCAAGGCCGTCCTCAAGGACCTGCGCGCCGGCGAGGTGCAGAAGATCTATATCACCGGCGCCCGGGCCGCCGAGGTCCTCGGATGGAAGCCCGAAGTTCCGCTCAAGGAGGGCCTTGAGCGCACCGTGGCATTCATCCGCGAACAGCGCGAGAAGGCCGCCGAAGAGGCCTGAACGCGCGCACAGGGGCGCCATGGCAGAACCCCGCAAAGCCGCCGTCCTCGTGGTGGACCAGAACGCCAGGGCCTGCCGGGCCCTGGTGGAGTGGTTGAACGACCGGGG